>JBKBTW010000207.1:0-4082 GCA_046291245.1 Pseudobdellovibrio sp.
ATCTCATAATACATTTCTTGAGATGGACCAACAGCTCCACCCGGAGAATTAATATCAATGACAATAGCCTTTACGGAATCATCTTTTGAGTATTTTTTAAGTGTTTTTAAAAAATTCTTGCCATTAAGGATAACTCCATTAACTTCTAAATGCAGGATCTCATTTGCATTTGCAGACCTAACATTTGCTCCTTGCTTACCCTTGTAACCCGCATAACCAATAATAAGGGCTAAAATAATAAAAATAGTTAACAAAACAGGCTTCTTTTTAGACATAAGACCTCCAACTTTAGAGACATTTAATCATAAGCAATATAAACGCTGTTAGCTAGTCCCTTGTACAACTTATTACCGCACTACAGCGAAATACACTTTCCCTGCAACTAAAACCTGAAAAAAAAGAACATATCAGAAAAAAGGCACTTCTTTTTTTCCATTATTTCTAAACTATCCAGAGGAGAAGCTCGCAAAAACTTAAACAGCAACAAACACAAATCTTTAACTTGAAATAAAAAAACCCACATTCCGTGAAGAATGTGGGTTCAACAAAATATTAATTTTCAAAGGGTATTTCCCTATTTTGACTAATATTAATCTTTTTTAAGACCTTTTAATTGGTCACCGAAAAGGTCACCAAAACTTGTCTTAGCTGTTGCTGTTGCTTTTTTAACATAATCATCAACATCAGCTTTTTGATCACGAAGTTTAACTAACTTAGCTGATAAACCTACTTTACGAGCATCTTTATCGATCGTGATAACTTCAGCTTTAAGAGTAGCACCTGGCTTAACAAAATCTTCTACAGAATTGATTTTATCAGTTGTTAATTCAGAGATATGGATTAAACCTTCGATATCTGATTCAAGTTCAACGAAAGCACCAAAATCAACAGTTTTAGTGACTTTTACGTCATGTTGAGTGCCGATACCGTATTTAGTTTCGATTTGTGACCAAGGATCAGCTTCTAACTGTTTAAGACCTAAAGAGAATCTTTCGTTTTCAGTGTCTACACCTAAAACAACTGCTCTTACTTTTTGGCCTTTAGCAAACATTTCAGAAGGGTGATTTACGCGTTTAGTCCAAGAGAAATCAGAGATATGAACTAAACCATCTATACCATCTTCGATACCAATGAACACACCGAAATCAGTGATAGATTTAACTTCACCCTCGATGATTGTTCCCGGTGGGTATGATTCTTTCATTTCTAACCAAGGGTTAGCTTGAAGCTGTTTCATACCTAAACTGATACGACGATTTTCAGTGTCGATAGCTAAAACTTGTACATCAACTTGTTGGTCAACTTGTACGATTTGGTTAGCGTGTTTTACACGTTTAGTCCAAGACATTTCAGAAACATGGATTAAACCCTCAACACCATCAGCTAACTCAACAAAAGCACCGTATTCTGCAACAGATACAACTTTACCTTTTAATTTAGAACCGATTGGGTACTGAGAATGAACATTCGCCCATGGATCATCAGATAACTGTTTCATTCCTAAAGATACGCGCTCTTTTTCTGTGTCGTATTTTAAGATTTTAACTTTGATCTCATCGCCAACATTGATCATCTCAGATGGGTGTTTAATACGGCCCCAAGACATATCAGTGATATGCAATAGACCATCTAAACCACCTAAGTCGATAAATGCACCGTAATCAGTGATGTTTTTAACAAGACCCATTACAATAGCGCCTTCTTTCATTTGATCAGCTGTTTGCGCTTTTAAAGTATCGCGTTCTTCTTCTAAGATAGCTCTACGAGATAAAACGATATTGCCACGTTTTTTGTTGAATTTGATAACTTTAAATTTATATTTTTTACCTAAATAAACATCCATGTTGCGAACTGGACGTAAATCAATTTGCGAACCAGGTAAGAACGCTTTAACACCGATATCTACGCTTAAACCGCCTTTAACTTTAGCGACAACTAGACCCTCGATAATTTCTTCGTTTTCAGCTGCTTTAGAAATATCTGACCAAGCTCTTAACATATCCGCTTTATCTTTAGATAAAGCAATCATGCCGTTTTCATTTTCGATACGATCAATAAGAACTTCTACTTGATCACCAGCTTTTACTTGACGAACACCGTCTACGATACGGAATTCATTGATTGGAATTAAGCCTTCAGATTTATAGTTGATATAAACTAACACATAATCAGATTGCACTTCAACTACAGTTCCGTTTACAACGTCACCGACTTTAAAATCTTGTTCTTTTGTTGAAGCTTCGAATAATTTTTCGAACTCACCAGCTTTTTGTTGACCTGAGTGAAACCCTGGGTTTGCTGGTATTTTTGAGTCTTCAGCATCTAATAATGCTAAAACTGATAGTTTTTCCTTTTGGCTTTTGCTTAATGTTTTGTTCATGATTTGTTCTTTCTTTCCTCCCACGCAAAGAATCCTCTTGGAACTCTAAGGTTGAATGGTCGTTCTACGGGGTTTTGCAGACGAGGTCAATTACTGTGTGCAAAAATTAGCCCTCTAGAAGGAGAAAAAACACCTAAGCCTATAATTTAAGCTCTATGAGTGAAGAATTAGGGTCTCTTCTATTACTTATAAACATCTATTTCAAAAGTTTTCATTCTTAGCTCAGCAAGCTCCTTACAGGCCACTTCATTTCTTTTTTCAACACAAGCCTCAGACACTGTTAAACGGTATTTATCCCAGGCTTCTTCATTGAGGACTAGATCCACAAACTCTGATTTTTGAAGTTTTTTAACTTTAGGAATTGCTGCTAATTTTTCACCAACATGATCAGCATAAAACTCTTTTTGGCCACGAGTTAAATCTCGATATACAGCAGAGGCCATTAACCAAAAAGGTGGCTCAGATAAATCGATTTCTTGAGCTTTTATATCCATTTTCGATTGCGACTTTGTCTCTTCTTTAGCTTCAGCTTGAGCTGTTTTAATTTTTTGTGCAATTTTGCTATCAGCAAAAACCGAAAGAGCTAAAAAATTTAAACTTATTAACAAAACATATTTAATTTTCATACACATCTCCAATTATCGGGTATTTTGTGAAGAAGATTTACTATCACTTTTAATCGATGAAGCCGCTTCTGCTCGAACTCCATCAATAATAGAATTTGGACCATTCCCACAATCTAAACCAGATAAAATTATAGGTTTAATTTCATTACATGCTTTCATATAGGAGGCTGATTTACCACGACGAATAACTTTAAACTCCTTCTCATTACACATTGAAGGATCTACAATGACAGGAGTAATTAAGCCTGTCGCTGTAATCTTGAAACCACTCGGTGATTTTAGCTCATTCGAATGTACCTCTGCAAAACTTTTTTCTCCATAAGGGTTTTTGGAATCTTTTGGAGAGTAACTTCCACTATAAAAGTCAAATCTGGCAGCACCTTTAATATCACCACCAATATCTTGAACAATTAAATAGCCTGGATGAGTTATTTTTTTTCCATTATACGTAAGTACTTTTTTACCTTTTAAGCCTGGCATTTCTATAATGTCTCCAGGATTATAATGCCTCATATCGGCCGCAACAGAGACAAAAGGAGTTAAACATACCCCAGCGCTCCCTATAGCTGTTGGACAATCTCCGATACTTTTTTGCTTCCCAGAATATGTATAAATCTTTCCATTATTTAAACGCACTGATCCTCGATTGGCAGCTATTTTTTTTAATAGAGTACAAATCCCACCGCCTGGACATAAATCTTTTTGATGTGGAGTATCGTACATCGAACTTGTGACTTTATCTGAAGGACAAGTTTTAATTTTACTGGCTCTCGCCCACACCGCAGCCATTGCAACTATCGTAATGAAAAGACACACATTTATCTTAACTAAACTCATGATATAATTTCCTTAAATAGAAATTATATTTTACCACTATTTCGTATGTGCTTTTCAATAACTTCTACCACTTGAGCTAGACTTAACTCTGTAGTATCCACAATAAAAGCGTCTGATGCGGCTTGCAATGGCGCCACTTTGCGATCTTTAAAGCATTGAATGCTGTATGACACTTGAACGGGGTCAATGTCGACTACACGTGGTACATCGTAGAACGGGTCAGGCCAAAAGGCTGGATG
>JBKBTW010000208.1:0-4039 GCA_046291245.1 Pseudobdellovibrio sp.
CTAAAGCGATATCTAGAGACAATGAACCCGTAGGAATAATTTCTACGTCTTTAGCTAAAGATCCGTCATTGCCTAAGCGCATGATAGAACCTTTACCAAATTGTTTTTCAATTGTAGTAACAGCTAACTCGAGAGCTTTTAATTTTTCGTTTTGTGATTTAGCATCTTGCTGATTATTTTGTGCTGCCATGAAATATCTCCTTTAATAATTAATTTCTAATCTAATTTACTGCATTTACTTTACTGTAATATCTGTAAAACATGTTTCAATGCGGCTTGAACTGAAGCCCATTGAATCTGCTCACGCGATAATACTTGCCCTTCGGCATCTATGAATTCATGATGAAAAATCTGAGTTGCGATCTCTGTGCCACTTACAGCAATAAACACTGTGCCCACTGGCTTCAACACTGATCCGCCAGTTGGACCGGCGACACCGGTTAAAGATACAGTAAGAACTTTTTTGAAACCCGTTTTTAAAATCTGAGACTGAAGCCCTTCAGCCATCTGTGCCGCACATTCATAACTTACAGCTCCAAATTGGTTAAAAACTTCATGACTCACATTTAAAAATAAATGTTTGGCTTCATTTGAGTAACTCACGACAGAACCCCAGAAAATATCTGAAACCCCAGCCTGCTGAGTAAACAAACTCGCCAAAAGTCCACCCGTACAGCTCTCAGCAAACCCCACTCTCAAGTTCTTGTCACGAAGAACCTGAATGGTTCTAAGCACCTGCTTTTCAACATTAAGCTGAAGATCTTGAACTTGCACATTTGTTATGGTTTTTGCATCAATTTTCATATAATTTACATATAAAATTACATATAATTTTCACACATGCAAAGATTTTTTTAAAAGGTCTGGATTTGCGCCCCTAGCCATGAAGTGTGTATATAAATTAACTGAAGTATAATATTGCATATCAATCCAGCAGCTATATCATCTACCATTACGCCTACGCCGCCTTTGATTTTGCGATCAAACTGACGTATTGGCGGAGGCTTTACAATATCGAAAAATCTAAAGAGTACAAATCCAAAAACAACACTTTGCCACGTAACTGGCAACCACGTCATTGTAATCAAAAAACCTACAACCTCATCAATGACCACTTCCTTTGAATCATGCTCTCCACTTATTTTTTGATAAAACTGTGCCGACACCACTCCTACAATAATCAATACAATAATAGAAACCATGTAGGACACTATATTTAGATGAGACAAACAAAACCATAACGGAATAGTGGCTAAAGTTCCGAATGTGCCCGGAGCCTTTGATATTTTACCCACAAAAAAGAATGTCGCGATTATTTGAGTTAACTTTGTACTAAACTGATTTTTTTGTTGCTGCATAATGTACTGTTCTACAAAGAGTCATTACAACTGTCACTCATTTAGCAAAATCTTAAGAAGCAAAAAGATTTACACAGCTCATCATCTTCTGTTTAGACTCAATAGCTTGTATTTGCTCTCGATATTTTTTCATATAATTATGCTGAAAAATATGATCGTCAAAATTTAGTTTTTCAGGAGATCGCATATCTTTTGCATTCAAAGACATCTTCATCAGTGAATTGCTCAGCCTCTTTACTCCTCTAGAAAGAGCTTTATAAATAGGCGTGTACCTGTATAAATCATTTGCTCTACGAAAATCTAATCTCTCATAGTTTTCTTCAAGAAGAAGTTTAAAACTTGCGACTTCTCCGGAAGGAACTTTCGATGAAGACAGTATCAATTTATAAAGCATATCTTTAAGATTTTGAATGTTTGCAGCATTCCACGGCACACGAGTTAAAACAAAAGGAATGCCTAACTCTATCGCTGCACTTAAAAAACCATCTCCAGCACCAACAGGTGTCATTTTATTTTTATGTGACAAAGCCATAAGGCTTACAAAAACACTGTGAGGTAACGTTTTAGTTTCAACTATATAAACACGACCTGACTGTACATCCTTAGGCATATCCGACATTTTCTTTATGTGCACAATATGTTTCTTCAAATTAACATCACTTAATTTATTAATGTCAAATGATGACGGAGTAATCAGAGTATAACTACGATCAAAAGATGTATTTACTAAACCTTGGAGATACTTTTCAAATTGTTTTTGCGTTTGCTCTGCTGATATACCGTAAACAAGTCCAACTTGGGATTTTTTAAATACTTCACTAAAAAGAACATATTCAATTTTTTTAAAAGACTCAGCATCTTGAATTTCGTTAAGATGCTGATGAATAAAGGATAAAACTTCTTGGCGATCTTGCATCAAAACGAGTTTTTGCGCGATGTAATCTGAGTATATACCAGCCTCGTTAAAAGCCATTCCAGCAGGGCTCCAGTCCACTTTTAATCCATCATGTTCAACTGTCGCATATGGATGAATGGAACTGGTATTTTCCGTGTTACCTAAAACAGTCTGTACAATATATGTAGCATCTTTAGAAAATTTAATTTTTTCTTCAAAATCAGCTTTATATCTATATGAGCCTGAAGGATTTGCCAACACCATATAAAAATCAAAAAATTTATTTTTTGGTATTTCGTCAAGAGTTAAAATTTTGACTTTATTCAACACCTCTCTGTTACCCACTGCTAAATTAAGAAATCTTGTCTTTGCATTTTCATCGACTAAAATAATTATGTCAGACTGTATTTGATAATTAATTAAGAAGTCTGAAATCGTCAAATACGCAGCAGCAACATCTCCGTTACCGCCACGACTTCCACGCGCATCCACTAACATACGCTCGTAACTTGAAGAAAAGAGTTTTCCCAGTTCAATTTTGTTTTCTGGTTTCTGCGCATAAGAAAAAAATCCTATCCATAGCGTAATAACAAATACCAGCAGGCATCTTAACATTGAAACTACTCTCCTTCAAAATCGCCGTAACCATCGTAATCTAAAAACTCCGTGCTCACATCAGTACCTAAGTATTTTTTCATAAATTCTTTTAACTTAGGTGATACATCTTCAGCCTTCAGATGCTGCTTCATTTCTTCACCCGTGTAGGATTTAACTACAGCACTGTTAAAAATTGGCCTGTCTACTACAACCTCATACTCACTTGCAAAACCCGAAGTGTAATTTTGAGTAAAAGTCTTTCTAGGGGCTCTGACTATTTTAAGACCAACTTCACCCTGCTTTCCTTGAGCAAATACAGGCCCATTAAAATAAAGATTAGGATTCGTTGAAAACGACAAACCACCTTCATCTTTATCATTACCTGCCGCCCTGTTTGACAAGTAAAACACTTTACGATCACCCGCCAATGAAATAGGTGTTTGCGAACCTGGCTCCATATAAAGATTATTTAAGAATGGATATAGACCATTTTGAAGTGTTTCATGTTTGTTCTCAATATAATAGACAAGTTTTTCCTTCACTGACTTCGGTAAAAATCTGCTGTTTTTAACTCTATTCGCTAACTTACTACGACCTTCGTTTGTTTCTAGATCTTTATTGATTTCTGTACCTAAAGTTAAAAGTTTTTCGTTAAATGGAATTTTTTTAATAAAACTTCTCATCGTCGTTTGAGGGATATATCCATACTGACAAGCCGCCACGTTTGAACATCTCATCAAAGGAACTGTGTCATCGCCAATTTTAGCGATGGCTTCATCTAAAGTTTTATAAGATAACTTCGATGCAGATAAATAATCTTTATAGAGTTTATATCTAAAATCTTGTTTTAAAATGTTTTTATCCTCTGGGCTTAAATGAGCTATCTCCGCCTCTAAAGTCAAAAGCATCTCACGTGCAGCTTTATGAATACTTTGTCTATGCATTTTAATGACAGAGCTCAATTTTCCATGCTTTAAAGAGGCCATTTCTAAATCATGAAGCATAATATCCAAATACTCATATTGAGCTAAAATCATCGGAGCACCTGGTTTGTCACTTCTATTGAAAACGATCTGACTATAAATAGTATCCTGAGTAAAGTAAGGTATTAATTGGTACTCTAATGCATCCTGAGTTCTTGGAGCTAAAATTTTTACTAAATCTGGAACCATCCATGTATAAATATGAG
>JBKBTW010000209.1:0-3951 GCA_046291245.1 Pseudobdellovibrio sp.
CAGCAATGGTGCATGGGCTTTTCGGTGATCAAATAGATATTCATGGCGGAGGGTTGGATTTGATGTTTCCTCATCATGAAAATGAAATTGCACAAAGCGAAGGGTGTACGGGAAAGCATTACGTAAATTACTGGATGCATTGGAACATGCTTAATTTTAGTGGCAATAAAATGTCTAAGTCGCTCGGCAACGTTGTGACTATGCGTGAGTTTTTAAGTGAGCATCATTCTGAAATCTATAAATGGATGATGTTGTCAGTTCATTACAGAAGTTTAGCAGATTTTAGTGATGAAACGATTGAACTTGCGATATCAAGTTTGGCACGCGTTTATTCAGCCTTAGCATTGGCGGACAGCTTTATTAAGCAAACAGAAGAGGAACACGTCTCTCAGTTGCCGACAGATGCTAAATACCAAACGGAGTTAGATGAATCTTGGAAGAAGATAGAAGAAGCCATTAATCAAGATTTTTCGACACCTCAAGCGTTTGCTGTTATTTTTGAGCAAATCAGAAAATTCAATGGTCAATTCAAGCGCGGAATGAAAACTAATCCTACAATGGCAGGCAAAGCTCACCAATTTAAGCTTTTTATTTTACGCTTTGGTCAAATGCTTTCTTTATTTCAAATGCCAGCTGAAAAGTTTTTACGTGAGTTGGATCAAAAACTTTTAGCTAAAATGAATATTGATGAAAAAGACGTGGAAGCGTTGGTTTTAAGTCGCTCTCTGGCAAGACAAAATAAGGACTTTGCCACATCAGATGAAATTAGAGCTAAGCTTACAGCTATGAATATAGCCGTAAGTGATACGCCCGATGGATCATTTTGGGAAGTTCATAAGTAGTTTTCTTCAATTTGCTCATATTTTTAATCATTGTAAGTGTTCGCGTTGCGCGTGTACATTTAGGTAGGCCTTTAATTTTCTAAGGTCTAGTTTTCTTTTTTTTGTCTACAGTTTAAGTTACGGTTTTTCGATAAGTCATAAATTGCATTATATTTATGGGGTTGCCGTATGATTAAAACATTTTCGATATTTGTATTAGTTTCTGTGTTGTTTGTAGGGTGTAAACACTCTGAAAAGACGGAATATACTTCTCGATCGGCAGCTTCTGAATATCAATTGCAAGATGAAGGACATCGCATAAGTTTTGATGAAGTTATGTCTGAAAAGACAGATGAGCAATTAGTTGAAAGAGTTGCAAATTATTTAAAAAAGCAAAAAGCTATATTTGATATTGCACAGAATCTTTTAGTAGAATTTGACAAAGAGTTAGAGAGTCTTTATCAAAAAAGCAAACGACGTCCTCTTAAAAAAAATGACAATTTAGCCTTTGCTAAAATAAAATTTAAAAATTACATTGCGTGGGAGTTTTCAGATAGAAACTTGCATGAGATATCTGATGTGTATTATTTAGCTCTTAAGTACGCAAACAATCCAAATTCCGGGTACCATCAAAAAAGCAAGCTGATCATTTCTAAAGTAGAAGAGTGGATAGGTGCAAACTGGAAAACAGGAAATAAAAGAGCTACTCTATATTTAGCTAGTGAGTTAATTTTAGTTCATGATGTATTAAAAAGTGAGATAAAAGATGCAGTCACTCCAAATCTTGATCATTATGCCTACCCAAGTAAAGAGTTATTAGCAGAAGCCTACTCTCAAAAGTATAGATCGAACAAAAATATGAAAAAGAGCCGTATTGAGATTTTTATGGAAAAACAGTGGAAATCTTTTTTAGCAGAAAGATCAGAAGAAATTGAGCTAGATTTTTTAAATACAGACAATGCATCTCGCTCTCCGCAAAGTGGTGAGCTGATTAAACCAAGTGCTGTCGGCAGTGAGGGGAACTTGTTTGGGACAAGCTTCCCAAAAGGAAAATGGGCGTTAACCTTTGATGATGGCCCTCATGTTAAACATACAAAATCAATTATTGATGTCTTAGCTAAGCATCAAGTTCATGCTACTTTTTTCTGGCTTGCTAAAAATATAACTGCGTATCCAAGCATGGCTCAAGTTTCTAATCCGCATTATTCAAGAGCGTTACATTCTTATTCGCATGCTAATTTGCCTAAATTAACTCAAGTGCAGTTGGAAAAGGAAATCACAACTGCATCCAGTGTGTTTTCAAAGGTCATAGGCGGAAAGCCGACATTATTTCGTTGTCCCTATGGAGCGTGCGGAAAACCTGGTAGCGCAATAAGACAATTAATCGCTAAGAATGGGATGGTGCATGTTGCATGGAACGTAGACTCTATGGACTGGCAAGATAAAAATGCGGACAGCGTATTTTTGCGTACTAAAAAGCAGGTGGATGTTTTGGGACGAGGAATCATTTTATTTCACGATATTCATCCACAATCAGTGCTCGCTTCCGATAAACTGATTTCTTATATGAAAACTAAATATAAAATCGAGCCTTTGAATAAAATTATTGAGCAAATTAATGGTCAATCATATTATACGCCATGATTAAATATTTCAGTGTTTTTATTATAGCGGTATTTTTTTTAAAACAGGATTTGCTTGCCAAGACCTTGCAGCACCTCGCACGAGTTTCTAATGCCATTTTAGTGATAAATGATAATCCTCAGTATAATATCTGTAAATTAACAACAGAAAGTATTTCAGAGAAAAGTCAAAATCTTAAAGCAGAAGTGGATGAAAAAATCAGAAATTTAAAAGCAAATGATTTTAAGATTCTAAAACAACGTTTGCACAGTTGTGATCTTGATTGCACATGTGACGTATACAGTCTGGCTTTAGAGCAACGAGCGCGGGATGGAGAAATATCTTCCGTTTTGCAAACTCAATATCAAAAAAAGTCAGAAAGTATAACTCAAGATCAAAGGATAAAATGTTTTAATAAAAATAAAATATTTTGTAATGATTTTTAAATTATTAAACTTTTTTAACGTATTCAGATTTTAAATTCATGGCTCCAAAACCATCAATTCGACATGAAATATCGTGCCCATCACCTGCATCAGCAAGTTTAATGTTTTTAACTTTTGTGCCACCTTTGACAACAGAGGATGAACCTTTAATTTTGAGATCTTTGATAACGACGACAGTATCACCATCTTGAAGGATATTTCCATGTGCATCTTTAATAACTTGTGGGCTAGGATCATCTGTTAAAGCTTCTGGAGAATTTTCAGAAGGAACCCATTCGTTTGTACACTCTGGACATATCCAGAGGTTACCGTCTTGATAGATATTTTCAGAATTACATTTAGGACAATTCGATACTATACTCATGAATGAGTTAAAGCACATATATTATAAAATATCAATAAAAACTCAAGCTATAAGGAGTCTAAAAAAGAATGAGGTTTTTTAGGCCGTCTTAATTTATTTTTTTCATCTAAAAGCCACTTTAAGACATCATCTTTTAAAGAAGAAAAATATTTGCCTATTCGATTGCCCTATAATTGATATTTAGAGTTTTTAAACCAGGATATTTTGACTCGGCAGAGCATGGTTTATGATTAAAGATGCGTTATGATTGGTATTATGGCTGAGAATAAAAAAAACAGGATTTATAAGAAAAATTTTAAACTAGTTTCACCATTTAAGCCCTCAGGTGATCAGCCTAAAGCTATTGAGAGTCTTGTGAGTCATTTCAATGGAGGTATGAAGCACCAAACTCTTTTGGGTGTAACTGGATCAGGTAAAACATTTACCATGGCTCACACGATAGCACAGTTAAATGTTCCGACATTGGTTCTAGCCCATAACAAAACTTTAGCTGCACAATTGTACTCTGAGATGAAAGAGCTTTTTCCTGAAAATGCTGTGGAGTATTTTGTGTCTTATTATGATTATTATCAACCTGAGGCTTATGTGCCCAGCTCAGACACGTTTATTGAAAAAGATTCTGCAATAAATGAGCAAATAGATCGTATGCGACATAGTGCCACGCGCTCACTTTTTGATCGTCGTGATGTGATTATCG
>JBKBTW010000210.1:0-3903 GCA_046291245.1 Pseudobdellovibrio sp.
GTTTTATCCAAGGTTGTCACAGGAAGCCCTAAAATTTGCTTTTCAGTTTTAATGATCTGTTCAGTTTTAAAACTATGATTTTGATCTTTGAAGTTTATTATTTTTTCGAGGTCAGGTGTATGACTCTGATCTTGTTTAAGAATTAGATCTAAAGTTCCATTCTCAATATGGGCTATAAGTTTTGCCGAAAAAACCTTAAATCCGCCCAAACTAAGGTAATAGTGCAGAATAGAGTTCTGAAGACTCAACGGCCAATGGATAATAAGTTTAGCAAGTGGGGTTAAATTGTTTTTTGTATCTATCAGTTTCCAATTGAGCAATTTGGATTGTGCAGTTTTGATGGTATTTTTCGGTGGCTGCGTCAGCCATGAAAATTTTGAAATATCCTGTATATCCTGTCCGTAGAGAAGTAAACACTCTTCAATTAATGTGCTTGTGAGAACTTCAGGCTCGATCTGCTCTTTCATGGAGCGCTCATCTGTTGGATGCCACAGCTTGAAACAGAAACCATTTTGTTCACGCGCAGCTCTTCCGGCACGTTGAGTTGCAGAAAATAAAGATATCCTTTGAAGTGATAAACCTGAAAAACCAACTTTTGGCTCTGTGTAGGCGGATTTCTCAAGGCCGCTATCTATAACGCAGTCAAGACCCGAAATCGTCAATGAAGATTCTGCTACATTTGTTGAAAGGATAATTCTTCGATTCGTATCCGGAGCTGATTTTACAATGCGCTTTTGATCAGCGAGTGAAATACTGCCATGAAGAGTTTCTATTTGAGTTTGTGGAAAAAGGGGCTGGATAACAGATCTGAAATAATTAATTTCATGCTGACCTGGTAAAAAAACTAAAATGTCTTTTTTTGCCGTTTTCCAGGCTTTGACGAGTGTGTCTTTGAGTTGTGTATAAAATTGATCATCGCACATCAACCTTTGTGTTTTATCAGAATAAAAAACTTCGAGTTTATGAGGTGGGGCCTGAATATCATAATGATCGCAAGTCTCAAGATAGTTTTTAATTTGGTCTGCGTTTAAAGTGGCAGACATAACAGTTAAGTTAAAATTACGTCCTAAAATTTTTTGCTCGTACGCTAAACCAAGGATAATATCAATAGAGGTCGAGCGCTCATGAAATTCGTCAATGATGAGAGTATGGATCTCACTCCAAAAATCTACAGAATTTTCACTTAAAGTGTTTTGTATTCTTTTTAGGAACACACCTTCAGTCATAAAAATAAGTTGGGTTTTGGTAGAGATTTTACTTTCAAATCGAACTTGATATCCAACTTCTGTGCCTAACGACCAATTGTTTTCTTGAGCGATACGATCCGCAGCAGAAACTGCCGAAACACGCTTCGGTACAATAACAATAATTTTTTTATTTTGCTCTGGCAGCAAAGTTTTAAGTAGGTGAGCTGGAAAACGGGTAGTTTTTCCAGATCCCGGGCTAGCCGTTAAAACTAACGAGGAGTTTTTATTTAAGAGATGTGTGATTTGCTTTAAATGTGAATCAATCGGAAGTGTAATCATGTCTCTTTATCTTAATTATTTAGCTTTATCCTCAGGATATATCATAAGCATAAATTCAGCTTTATCAACATTAAGGTTTTGCAAAAGATAGGCTGGATATCCTTCTAAAACTTGTTCAGTCTCTTGAGAGAGATTAAGTGCTAATAAAGCTTTACGTTTAATAAAGTGTTTACTGAGCTCATCTATAGTTTTTCTTAAACGATAAGGTGTATCCATAATGATTATGGCACGCTTTTCACTTTTGAGTTTTTGCCACTCTTTATCGCGAGACTCATTTTCGGCAGGTAAAAAACCACGAAAAACAAATTCATTGAGTCGTTGTGATGTTAAGGATAAAAGTCCCATGAGGGAAGATGCTCCTAAGATTGATTTTACAGGAATATTTTGTTTACGACAAAAGTTGATGAGATCGTTGCCAGGGTCGCAAAAGCCCGGAGTTCCACAATCAGAGACAAGCGCTACAATTTGCGTTTTGCAAAGTTCAGTGAGGGCTTTTAGATCATCAAGGGTGCTGTGCTCGTTCAAGATTTCATATTTTTTAGCTTTGATATCGAGCTGCTTCAGTAATTTGGAGGTCTCTTTAGTTGATTCACATAAAATCACGTCAGCATTTTTTAAAATTTCAAGAGCTCGTACAGTTATCTCCTGAATATCTCCAATAGGAGTGGCAACAAGGTAAAGCATTTTTATATCACCTTTAGTTAAGAGGTCTTTTGAGGTTCAGATTGATCGGGTTCAATTAAAAAATCAGGAATAGTCAAAACGGGAACATGAACTTCTTCTCTTCGAGAATGAGTGGTGTCGAGATAAACAATGTGAATATCAGGTCTGATTTTACCTAGAGCGTTAATGTTCACAGGTTCATTTTCGAAAAAGAAAATAGGGTTATCTTTATGGTATGGGCAATTTTCACTTACCCAGTTCACTTTGAAAGTATGATCATCTAATGAGCGGTTAGGTTTAAGATGTAAGTTTTGTGCAGTTGTAGGAAAACCCCATTTGTTTAAGACGTCTAAGGTTCCTTGTCCCATACGATGCACATCGCGGCCTGTGAGGTAATGAATTTGGCATTCTGTTTGGAAAAGTTTTTGAACAAAAGCAACAGCTCCAGGATATGGGGCATCGAAATGCAGGTAATCATTAGAAAAAAAACGATCTACCCAAAAATCTCTTAGTTGTTGATGTAAAAAAGTATCTTGTTCGTAGTGGTATCCAGCTCGATTTAAAGGTTCTCTCAGCCCCCAATCAGTGTGTAAAATATCTACATCTTTGAGTTCGGGTTTATGAATTTCTGCAAATTCATTGAGTATTTTTTTTGTTCGTAGGCTTACATTAAAAAGAGTTGAGTCGAGGTCAAAAACACACACAGTGCTCTTGTTTTGAGCAGCAATTGTTAAGATTGTTTCAAGTTTAGTAGGGAGCATAAAATAACCTCGTAAAAAATATTAGTTACATTGAAACACTTGGAATCACAAACCTTTTTTGGTAAGTTCCTGTTCTGCAATTTTAAAGGGGAGACTTCATGAAAAGAATATTTAAAAATGTAATGCTGTTTGTAGGGGTGGCTTCGGTGGGTTTTTCGATGCTTTCTTGTACAAAAAATAAGGCAGAGCTTGGCACTGCGGAAAATCCGATTAAACTTCATTTTGTACCTTCGGTTGACGCCAAGGTTATCGAGGACAACTCTAAAAAGTTTAAAGAGTATTTAGAAAAGACTACACCTTATAAGTATGAGGTTACAATCCCTCAATCATTTATTGCAGTCGTGGAATCTTTCGGAACTAAAAGAGCAGATGTGGCGGCCATTAATACGTTTGGTTATATCTTAGCAAATGAAAAATATGGTGCCGAAGCAAAACTTACGGTTTTACGTCATGGTTCGGCGACATACCAAGCCATGTATGTAGCAAAAGCTGACAGTGGTATTAAAAAAATAGAAGACTTTGCAGGTAAAAAAATTGCTTTCGTTGATCCCGCTTCTACAACAGGTTACTTATTACCTCTAAAAGCTTTAAAGGATAAAAATATTCAACCTAAAGAGACTGTTTTTGCTCAGAAACACGATAATGTGATCTCAATGGTTTATCAAGGTCAGGTTGATGCTGGGGCCGCATTTTACTCACCTCCTACAAAAAATGAAAAAGGTGAGGATGTGATTGAGGATGCTCGTCGTTTAGTGATCACTCAATATCCCGATGTAGGTCAAAAAGTAGTTATTGTTGAGTTGTCTGAACATATCCCGAATGATCCCATTATTTTTAGAAAAGATATGCCAGAAGAAGTTAAAAATAAAGTTATTGAGGCAATGTTAGGATTTGTGGCTACACCAGAGGGTAAAGAGGCTTTTAAAGCTATTTACGGTGTGACAGAGTTAAAG
>JBKBTW010000211.1:0-3821 GCA_046291245.1 Pseudobdellovibrio sp.
TTAAGATTGAATCCCGATGAGGAAGGGCTTTCTTTGCTATTTACAGAAGATGTCTCTGTATGATCAAAAGATAAATGTGATCCTTTAAAATCTATTTTAGAAGTTATTGAGGGTGCAGAACTAGATTTCGCAGTTGTCGTGTCTGTTGCTTTTTTATGAAAACCTAAACCTGACGTTAATGGCTTAAATTCAAATTCATCAAATGGATCGTTTGTTGAATCTATTTTGTTCGACATAAAAAAGGCCCCCTCTGGATTATTTCATTAGCCCGAACTCATACTTTAGGACGGAGACTAAAGTCAGGCAAGCCGTTTCGACACGCAAAATTTGAGAACCTAGTGTCACTGGATGAAGGCCTAGTTTGTGCATTTCCTGAGCCTCTTGCTCAGAAAAGCCCCCTTCTGACCCCACTATAATCCAGATATTTTCAGGTTGCTGGTTCTCGGGTGATAAATAAAGCTGTTTCATCGACTTAATTTCATCAGCAATAGGTTTAGTAGGTTGACCATTGTGCTGTCCCTCATATGCAAAAAGACACCAGTTTTGCTTATTTGGGTTAATCGTCTGAAGCATAGACTGCCAGTTTGACAGTTGAGAGATTTTCATGAGTTCGCCACGACCTGATTGCTGAGTGGCAGAGACAACAATTTTTTGCCAACGTTCATATTTTCCGGCCGGAAGTTCTTTTTCTTTACGAATAAAACTATAGGCTGAAACAAACGGAAGTATAGAGGTCACTCCTAACTCTACAGCACGCTCTATGGTTGAATCCATAACATTATAGCGTGGTAAAGACATCGCTAAGTGAACATGTGGTTTTGGGAGGGGAGGAATAATGCGCTCTTCAATGATTCTAGCTACAGCTTCCTTTTTAAGAACGGTTTTTACTTCGACCAGATAGGCTTTAGAGTCTTCAGTGATAACCTCAAAGTGGTGTCCGACTTCTTGACGGCAAACATCAAAAATATGATGAAATTGATCACCTTTAAAAGACACTTCGTTTTGGTAAACCTGATTTTTTTCAATCCAATATCTGCGCATAAGATTTAATGATTGTTCTGAGGTTGAATTTTTTGGACCCAGTAGCCAACCCACTCATCTTTTTGAATACGTTTAATAACTTTTAATTCCGGAGATGCGTCAATAAATTTTTCAAAAAAAAGGTTGTCTCTTTCTTGAAGAATACCTGTTAAAAATAAATAACCATTCTCTTTTACGGCGCGAATGAGATCTTTTCTCAATCTAATTAAAACACCGTCAATGATATTTGCTACGACGACATTGTATTTTTCGTGGATCTCTTCTAATTGCAAGTCAGATATCAGAATATTTTTTGTTTCGTTCAACTCGCAATTTTCTCGAGCTTTTCGACGTGCTTCTGGATCAATTTCTATGCCTGTTATAAGGCCATAGTTACAAATTTCTGCTAAAACGGCTAAAATAGCTGTTCCAGTTCCAACATCAAGAACTGTCCAATTGGCGACTTCGGTTGTATTTTCTTGAGCTAATTTATGGATAAAATACGAAGCCATTTTAGTTGTGGCGTGAGTGCCAGTTCCAAAAGCCATTCCCGGATCAATTTTTATTTGAGCACTAGCTTCTGCGGGTTTTTCAAGCCACGATGGAACAACCCACACAGGGCCAACCAATTTAAAAGGTACGAATCCTTTTTTCCATTCCTCAAGCCAGTCTTTTTCGTCTTCTGTGATAGTTTCAGATAAAATAGAAGGGTTAAGCTCTTTTAAAGCTTCAAAAAATTTTTGTTCAGGAGCTTTTTCAAAAAATACATCTAAATCTAAAAATCTTTTAGGTATCAAAGACGGATCATAGGTTAAATCAGGTTGAGTAAAACTTAAAGCTTCGGAGAGCCCAAGCGCTCCATTGCCAAATGCAACCAAGGAGAGTTCATCCTCTTGAGCACGAGGAACATTGGTTAGTCTGATTCTGTAATATTGATTTGGATTTGTTTTTTCTTCGCCTGACATAGACGGCTAATCTGCCATAAAATTGCCGGGAGTTAAATATTTATTTTTGAGTATAACTGCCTTGCAAATCGATTTCATCTCCCACCATGATACCTATTTGTTCTAACATAGGCTCATCCGTTCGAGGTGTGAGGCTTACTTCTCTAGCAACGGCGATCGTTCCTTCTACATGAATTATTTTCAAAAGGCCTACAGTAGTACGAAAATCTCCAATAGGTTTTTGAGATGCATCTTTAACTGTAATTATACGCTTTGCTTTAACAACTAAATTTTTTTTGAGTGATGCTGAGTTCTTAGTGTTAATATAGTAATCTTTAAAAACAGGAGCATCATTAGAAAGCGTAATATTGCGTTTTACATCTACAACTTCGATCTCTGTACCTTGTGCCTGACTGACAGTTAGCCAACAAGCTATGGTGATAATCATTGAGATAATAATATTTTTAATAAATTGATTATTCATATGAATTATATATCGGAATGATACGCTTAAATCTAACTGGATTTAAATCTAGAAATAATTGAATAAAATACAATTTATAAAGCAATAAGTCTTTTATTTAAATAAATTGACCATGTTTGGCGCTAGCGCACTTGTATTTCGTGCGCCTAGAGTTTTTTTTGATACAGCGTTTATTTGAGACTGTTTAATTTTTTTTGAAAAGTTTTACGCGAAGATGGTGCTTTATCTGTACGCTTAACAGAGGTTTTACGAACTGCTTTTTTATGCGGGTCTTGAGGAAGGTCCTGCATAAAAATGCGTTCACAAGCAGCTTCATTCAAGAAGACATATTCTCCTCTATCGAGTGCGCCTAAACGAAGTTTTCCAATAGCTACACGTTGAAGTTTTAAAACATCAAAGCCTATTTTTTTAAACATTTCACGAACTTGATGATTTTTTCCTTCAGTGATAATAATTTTATACCAGTCAAATTTATCTGATTTTTTGGTCTGTGCACTTTTGCTTAATTTAAGTTTTTCAACGTGTTTGGCGCGGACTTTTCCACCTGGAATAGAAACACCTTTAAGAAGTTTTTGAATTTGATCCGGTCTAGGTTGTCCATCAAGCTTTACATGATAAGTTTTTGTGACTTCTGTTTTGGGGTGCATAACTTTATTGGCAAAATCACCATCATTCGTCATTAAAAGAAGACCTTCGCTATCCCAGTCTAGGCGGCCTATAGGGAAAACGCGTCCAGGGATCTCCGCCATGTAGTCGGCAACAGTTGTTCTTCCCAAAGGATCAGTCATTGAGGTGATAACATTTTTAGGTTTATGAAACATGATATAAAGAGTTTGATTCTTACTGCGCAAAGGTTTGCCATCTACAGTGATATTATCTGAGTTGGGATCAACCTTAATGCCAAGCTCGTAAACTTTTTTTCCGTTTACAGTCACTAAGCCATCTTCGATAAGTTTATCGGCACCTCTTCTAGAGGCAAGGCCGCGTTCAGCTAAAAGTTTATTAAGTCGTACGGTGTTTTTTTGTTCTGCCATTTTTTTTCCTGTTTTTAAAAGTTCTTGAACTTTTAAAGATGCAAATAATTGATTTATTCTAAAGCTTTTAACATTTTGGGGTTTAAGTCATTCCATTGGAGGAATTGCGTAAATGTTAAATCAGAAAGAATTTCTCCTTTTTTATTGATAAATAGAACAGTTGGCAAGCCTTGTATTTTATATTTTTTTAAGATGGCTTGAACTTCTGGCGTATCTTCTGTGGCATCAACTTTAACGAGTTTAAATTGTTTGGACAGTTTTACAAATTCGGGGTGAGTGTAAGTTTTATCCTCAAGCTCATGGCAGGCTGCGCACCACTCGGCAAAAAAATCAAGCATA
>JBKBTW010000212.1:0-3816 GCA_046291245.1 Pseudobdellovibrio sp.
AGAGACATCGCTGACTGCGATAATGCGGGCACCACGCTCATAGGCAAATTTAGCAGCGAAGGATCCTACATTACCAAAACCTTGAACTACTATGCGAGAACCTTTGATGGATTGGCCTTTTACTTCCATGGCTCTTTCGCACGTGTAAACCACACCTAAACCTGTGGCGTGATTACGGCCAAGAGAACCACCAATTTCAACAGGTTTTCCTGTTACTACTCCAGGTTGTGCATAGCCACCTTGTTCTTGAGAGTATGTATCCATGAACCAAGCCATAGTCTGTGGATTTGTGCCAACGTCGGGTGCTGGAATATCTTTAGTTGGGCCAACGAACGGAGCGATTTCAGAAGCATAACGGCGAGTTAAACTTTGGTTTTCAGCACGTGATAGTTTAGTTGGATCTACACAAATCCCGCCTTTAGCTCCACCCAATGGTAAACCTAAAACAGAATTTTTAAATGTCATTAATGCCGCAAGACCTACAACTTCAGGAAGATCTACGTTTTGATGGTAACGAATACCACCTTTATATGGGCCAAGAGTTGCATTGTATTGTACGCGATATCCTGTAAAAACTTTGACCGAGCCATCATCCATTCTGATAGGGATAGAAACAGTAATGCTTCTTCTTGGTTTTTGTAAACGCTCAAGAATATTAGGGTCGCATTTTACTATTTTCGCAGCTTCATTTAGAGTTGTTAAAGCATTTTGAAACAATGGACCGTTTAAATGAGCTTCTGAGTGTGGATTTAAATTGTCTTGCGAAGGCATGGGGATTAATCTCCTTAAGATAGATATCTTATTTTTTAATAACAAAATTAACGTTAATTTTGAATGAAAGTATTGTAGAAAAAGCCTTATGAACTGTCGAGTGAAAACTCTAAACATAGCTCTTATGCGTCTATTAAGTCTGGTGATTTTTGGGCAAATTGTTTTTTGTTCAAGTCTTTTGGCAAGTTTACCCAAGAATGAAAACGTAATAAAATCAAAGGCTTCACTGGTAGAGGTTGATGAGCCATATCGTCTAATTAATGATTCGCCTATTTATAGCTCATATCCTGAATGGATGTGGTGGGTTTTGCAAAAATCTCAAGGATGGGTACCGTCTTTTGAAGCCGATGAGGCCTGCAAGCTTAGTTTTTCATCACCAGAGCTAGATCCTAAAGTTTGTGAGGCACGCTACAGCTTAAATTTGTGGTCACGGTACTTGAGTAAACTTTATGTTAGATTTGATATCTCGGACACACATCACTTTCAGCGCATTATGTTTGAACCCCAAAAAGGACTTAAAATTAGAGGTCTTTTAGCTCAGCAAAAAAATCTTAAACAAGGTGAGTCGAGGCCTTTAGTTATTTTGAGATTAGGCATTCATGGGAATATTGATAACTTTTTAGCTGAGAGATTTTTAGCTCGTATCCTGTATCAGGATTTAGGATATCATGTTTTAATTTTAGAGAATCTAACAAGCCATGGCTTTTTATCACTTAATGATCGTGTAACGTTCGGTGGAATAGAAGAGGGGCTTCATAATTTTTATATTATAAATTTATTTTCACACCATAAAATTTCGTGGAGCCAACAAGTATCTGATATTTATTTGATGGGTGTAAGTCTTGGTGGGCAAGGTGTGTTTGTCGCTAATTATTTAGACGAAAATTCTATTCGTTTGAGTGCGAGCCAAGATGTGTTAGAGCAAAGTCAACCTTCAATAAAAGCCATTCAATTATTCTGTCCGGTGGTGAATTTGGATTTAACAATGGCAGATTTGGAAAACAGTGGTTTCTTTTCTGCTGGAGCAGATATATGGAATCGAGATAGATTTGTGGCCTTGAAAAATAAAAATCCAGATTTGTATAATGATCCTGATTGGTGGAAAATTTTTTTTGATTTAAAGCCAAGATTTATGACAAGAGTGTTGAGCTGGATTAACAAGACAGAGCCTAAACCGCTAATGAGTCTTGAAATATTCAAGGAGCAATTTCCTGATGTGGTTTTGCCACAGGATTTTATAAACCATGTTGAATCAAGTCAATCTTTTATAGAGCTTAACAAGTTTTGGTCATTTTATAAAAACAACAAAACTCCTATTTTGATCTACACAACACCAGATGATCCTGCTGTGCCAACAGCGTTAAATACAGATCTGATCCGTGAAGGGAAGCAAAAAGGCGAGTTCAATAAAGTTAATTTTATGAACCTTAAGGGCCTACATTGTGCTTTAGCTCCTGAATATCAATGGCCGTATTTAGTTGAAATGATTAAACGTGGGTTTGAATCTAGGTGATTTTTTTATAAACTCAATAAATTGTGTATCTGTAAATCAAACATACTAGGTATTTGCAGGATCAATACAATACGCCAAGATAAGCTTATATAACTTCAGCCAACTCCACTTTCTTGAAATAAATATAAATAAAATTTAGATCACTTTTTTTAATTGAGTTGCTTTTTCCAAAACTTAGAGTGCATCGAGAGGTCTGTAACATAAGGCTTGATATCATGTTGAAGGTTTTCAGGTAATTCCGAAAAAGATTTAATGTGCTCATTTGGCACATATCTGAACGTGAAATTAATTCTGCGTGTTTCGAAATGAGTTGTTTTCATGTTTTTAAAAACGACGCCTTTATTTTCTACGCGTTGCACGCGATGGAACAATTGTTTTTTGAATTTATCGCCACCAAAAATTTGAAGAGAGCTATCTTCGAGCCACTGCTGGAGAACAACATCACTTTTTTGAGATTTGCTGGCGCTTTTCACAAATTGAAATAAGGCTTTTTCACCAAAAGAAATCGATCCTACAGGCCCGGGTTCAAAATCTTTATGTTCACCTACTCGAGCTACGTCAATTTTTTTTATTTTATCTGAAGATTCATCATGAATTATTTTATCTCCATAGAAATTGATGAGGCAGGTGTTTAAATGCCATCCATTTGGAATATCTTTTTCGCTGAAATTCTCATGAACCATTTGCTCAATCTTATGGACTATTTTTTGTAAAACTGGAGGGTAGCTTTCAGCTTCAACACAACGATTATGAATACCTTTAGGTGGATGGTAGTAATCTAAACATGCAAATTGCCAATTGCCTAACCAGTAAACGGGACGAAGCAAGGGCCTATTAGGCTCGCCCTCTGGTGGAGGATTGCTTTTAGAAAAACGCATCTCCCATATGGGATGAAGGCTTTCTAAGTATTGAATAATATCTTTTTTTTCTTGAGTTGTAATGTACTGGGGCTTGTAAATCAGATTGAGATTTTGATGGTTTTGTGGTTTGCTGTTTACATTACGTTTATTCGGATAAGACATACAATAGGCCGCATAATGGCTGGGGATTCGGATCATGTCAAATAATACTGTGCAGACTTCAACAGCAATATTACAATTTAATGTAGATCAAACTGTTAAAAAAAATATTCTTGAAAAAATTTCTTTGTTTAAAAGTAAAAAAATACTTGTTTTGGGCGATGTAGGTGTTGATGAGTATGTGATGGGTTCTGTTAAACGCATTAGTCCAGAAGCGCCAGTTCCTGTATTAGAAGTGACTGATGAAGATAAACGTATTGGTTTGGCTGCGAACGTGGCTCAAAATGTGGTAAGTCTTGGCGGACAGGTAGAGCTTGTTTCAGTTATCGGTCATGATGCCGGTGCTGAAATTTTAAAAGATCTTTTAAAAAAATCTGGTGTACAATCACACAGTTTAATTGTGGATGAAAAAAGACCAACAACACGTAAAACACGCATGATGACTGGTCATCATCACTTGGTACGTGTGGATTACGAAGTTCGTAAAAACTTACAGCCAGAAACTGAAACTAA
>JBKBTW010000213.1:0-3792 GCA_046291245.1 Pseudobdellovibrio sp.
CCATTGCGCAATATTCCCTACTGCTGCCTCCCGTAGGAGTCTGGACCGTGTCTCAGTTCCAGTGTGACTGATCATCCTCTAAGACCAGTTAGAGATCGTCGCCTTGGTAGGCCATTACCCCACCAACTAGCTAATCTCGCATAGACTCATCTTCAAGCGAAAAACCTTTAACCCCTAGATCCGCAGATCCTGTGGTCTTATCCGGTATTAGCTAATCTTTCGACTAGTTATCCCCGACTCGAAGGCAGATTATCTATGTATTCCTCACCCGTGCGCCACTAGTACTCACCCGAAAGCTTTCCTCGTTCGACTTGCATGTATTAGGCACGCCGCCAGCGTTTGTTCTGAGCCAGAATCAAACTCTCCAGTTAAAAAAAACTGATTAGTTTAAAAATGCTTTTTTATTGAGATAAATACGTTAGTATTTAAATTTGAATTCTTTAATAAGAATTCTAGAAATTGAAATATCGTTATTCACGATATTAGCCCAAAATCTTTTAGCTATTTAGTTTTCAAAGAACCACAACAAGGACGTCAGTTATATTTCGGCTTAATTTCTTCGTCAACAACTTTTTTAATTATTTTTAAATAATTTTAAAAGTTAATAACGAAGCGATTCGCTTTCATTACCAAAGTCAGTCACCGTTTAATAATTTGTTTTAAAAATTAAATCAACAAGTTTTTTCATTTGGTGGAGGCAACAGGGATCGAACCTGCGACCTTCTGAATGCAAATCAGATGCTCTCCCAGCTGAGCTATGCCCCCGATGTCTTTTGTCGTTTTGCTGTTCGGTGTTTGTCGCTCAGTAGGGAAACTTTTGCAATACTTTTTTTGTAAAAAGATTACTTTTTTTAAAAATACCCCACGATTGTATTGTTTTTAGGCGCTTGCTGCGTTTGTATTAAGCAAAAAGGAGGAAAACCACTGTTTTTCGTGCTTCATTTCAAAGCCGATTTGTTCGGCCCCTAACATTATACTTTGATATACTTTTTTCAAAACCTCTAATTCAGTAGCTGTTTTGTATGTTTCTTCAGCATCCACAAGGTCTTCTATAGCCTTATAAACGCTATTTAGATCCACTGTTGTCACAACTTTAGGGATTTTTCCACTATCAAACCCCACTAAATCAATAGGTTTAAACCCCACCAAATGTTTCGTGATCAAAATTTTTGTCTTATTTTTAAAGTTTACTTGGATGAAATGGGAACCATCCACATCCAAACGTGGCAATACCTTCTCCACGTCTTCAAATAGGAACGTAACCTTTTTCTTATCCTCTTTTTGAGTTAAAGAAACACCTCTCTCATCAAACATATAATGCGAAGAACACTGAGTTTCCAAAAAATTCACTATTTCATTTATGTTATCTGCTACAACTGTTCTATCACTTGGCTTCTTCAAGGTGGCCTCCATTATTAACACTCAATCTAAAATAAAATGATTTACAAATTTTTTATCGACCAATTGAATTTCAGTCTTTAAAATATTTTCGTATCATTTTAAGAATTATCTAAAATATAAAGGATTTTTATGAAAATTACCCGTTGGACCGCTGAAATACCCGCTAATAAGGACATTATCGTTAAACTTTTTGATAAAGAAGGGCTTGAAAGTAAACCCTTTCATATTAAGTCTGGGGCCAAATTTACAAACCAACGCACCCACTTAAATGAAATCATTCAAATCGTACAAGGTGAATTGATATTTAATCTATCCGGCACTCAATTTGTTTTACGACAAGGAGATAAACTCGAAATACCAGCAAATACAAGCTATTCCTTTAGCAACATGAAAGAAGAAGAAAGCGTATTTATCTCAGCTCAGAAAGTATAAACTGCACTGCGGATATACATATGTGTAAAACGTTTAACTCCACATATTATGACTTCAGTTGAAATCAAAGAGCACTCCTCATCTACTTTTAATTTTTTTGAGCTTCAAATAATTTGGAATCACTTTAAACATAAAAACCCCATCTATTTTTAATCTAATGGGTTTTTTAGAACTCTGCACCTTATGAAAAGCAACTCTAGCTCTTTTGAATTTACACTCAACTTCGAAAGCAATTATATCTTATATAATCAGCATGATGACAGTTATACAAACATATATTAAATCTTTATAATTGCTCACTTAGGCCTCTATTAATCAACCCGTTCAGCTTAATTCACCGAACCTGGTTCATCTTCACCTGAAGCTTTCATCAGTGGCACGTCTAAAGATGGCAATATTTGTGGAGAGATGAAAAACATTAATTCCGTTTTACCTTTTGAATCACCATCTGTTCTAAACAATGTCCCCAATACAGGTATATCCTTTAAACCAGGAATTCCACTGCGCGTGGTGTTTACATCTGACGTGAAAACTCCACCAATAACCGCTGTTTCTCCATTTTTAACTATAATGTTAGTCTTTGCATTTCGAGATGTTCTCTCTCCAGCACCGGCAACAGCTGATTTCTCTATTGATAAGTCCAAATTTACAGTTCCTACATTTGTTATAAGCGGTTTAACACTCAAATTAACGCCGACTTCAACATCTTTAAACGTCTGTGTCACAGTTCCCGTCCCTGTCCCTTGAGACGACGTATCAGGAACCTGAATGATCGAACCTTGTTTAATCGTAGCTGAATTATTATGAAGCACAGCTATACGAGGCGATGACAATATCTTAACTTTATTCTCTGTTTCATCCAGTGCTAAACGAGTCGCTAGGTCTCCAAAAGCTCCAAATCGACCTAACCACATCGACGCAGATAAAGCACCCGTCACTGCCGGTGTGAATGTAGCTGATGGGCTAATATTAATCGGGTTTTTGCTCCCGCGCGTATTTCCTAGGTTAGTGACCGCTCTAGTAGAACCAGGAATAGTAAGCGGATTATCTGCTCCTAAACTCCCTGTATTTAGACCAAAATTCACACCTATTGCACGACTGTAAGACTCTGAAGCTTCAATAACTCTACCCTCAATTAAAACTTGTTGTGGTTGCACATCTAAGAGCTGAATTAATTTTTCTACACGCGCCAAATTGGTTGGAGTGTCTGTTACAATAAGAGTGTTCGTCATCGCATCAGCCGTGACTTTACCTCGTGTATTATTCACCACTGTAGGATTACGACCCCCGCCACCATTTTGCCCTTCATTTTCTACAACTTGGTCGGCTTCTTTAATAAAATCTCTCACTTTTTGCTCTAAATTCGATATATTTGTATAGTTAATATGAAAATTCTTAACCACCAAAGGCTCCAATCTAAGACGTCCCTCTTTGATTCTTACAGCCGTTTCTTCTTCATCCAATAGTGTCTCGATAGAAGCTATTCTTAAAACTTGTCCTTGCCGTCTAAAACCTAGTTTTTTACTCTTCAAAACAGTGATTAAAGCCTGATCCCAAGGTATTTTTCTAAGCTTTAAACTCATTTTACCGGTGATATTCTCATCAAAGACCATATTTATACCGGATTCTTCCGAAATGAACTTTAAAATATCGCGTATATCCATGTCTGTCGTTTCGATGGAGATTTTACGACCATAAAATTTATTATTATTTAATAAAAAATCATCGATACTCGTAGAACTCATGAGACCGATTTCTTCCTCTGAATACTCCTCACCGCCACCATTAGCTAAGCTTTGCCCTGAAGCGTTTGGTGTTCCTAAAACTAATAATGAATTCCCCTCAGGCTGAACCAATGGCTCTGCGGCCCCTTGTCGCAATTGAACAACAAATCGCGCCACATTAGAATTACGATTTTGATAAATATCAATACTGCCTATTGTTGAAGTCATATCCTTC
>JBKBTW010000006.1:0-32105 GCA_046291245.1 Pseudobdellovibrio sp.
ACGATGCGCATTGACTTACAATAAAGGTAACTTTGAAGAGTGTGATTAATTTGAGGAAATTAGTGAGTGACTCATAATAATCATACCCTAGACTTTTAGTTAACTACAACAAAAAGGAAAGGGGATCAAAATGAGCCACTCAGCTAAAAGACAATACCTTATGGCAATACTTGAACGCTATCAAAAATCTTCAAAAAAGGAAAAGAAGATCATTTTAGATGAATTTTGTGCCATTTGTGGATACAGCCGAAAATATGGAATTAGAATATTAAATGGACAGCTGTCTATTTCTATTAAAAGTCGCGGAAGAAAAGCTAAATACACATTAGAAACTCAAAAACATTTAATTGGTTTATGGCATGTCATGGGAAGAATCTGTTCAAAAAGAATGAAAAAAGCCCTACCAGAATGGTTGAGTTTTGATCAAAACAGTCAACTTACTGATGAAATTAAAACTCAGCTTATAAATATGAGTCACTCAACTATTGACAGACTTTTAGTCAAAGAACGAACTGGCAAAGGACGCTCTACAACAACTCCAACTCAGTACTGGTACAAGTCAAGAATACCTATTCAAGCAGAGGACAGTCACATAAAAGATCCTGGTTTTGTGACATCAGACACCGTTGCTCATTGTGGTGATGCTATTGCTGGATCGTATAGTCATTCATTAACAGTAACAGATCTTGCAAGTGCATGGACAGAGAACAGATCACTTTGGCGAAAAAACAAAGAAGGTGTTTGTGTCGCAATGGCTGATGTTGAAAAATCACTTCCATTCCCAATTACGGGATTTAAATCTGATTGTGGAACAGAGTTTATAAATGATGATCTATTTAAATATTTTGTTCAAAGAAAAGAACCAGTCCAGTTCTACAGATCAAGACCTTATCAGAAAAATGATAACTGCCATGTTGAACAAAAAAATCTTACTCATGTACGCAGACTTTTTGGTTATGAGCGATTTGACTCTGAAGAATTAGTTGAACACATGAATGATATATATAAGAACTATTGGAATCCACTTCAAAACTTTTTCATGCCAACAATGAAATTAATTTCTAAAGAAAGAATCAACGGAAAAATAATAAAAAAATTTGATCAACCTAAGACCCCTTATGAGCGAATTATGTGTTCAACTTCAGTATCACAAGAATTAAAAGAAAAATTAGTACTAAGAAAAAAAGAATTAAACCCATTTGAACTAAGGAAGGGATTAGAAATTAAACTCAGTGAATTCAAAGAAGTCTTAAAAAAGAATCAAAATCTTTTAAGATCTGCAGCTTAAGTCTAGATAAGAACTAAAGTTACATTTTTAATTGAGTCAACACGTCTAATCTAAGAACAATATAACATAGTTCATTTATTTTAATAGGCTGTATAATTTAAAATAACTATTCAATACATTGAACAATTTAATGAAGTCTTCTATATTACATATGAAGGCAATTTTATCCATAAAGTGCGTTTTTTAGCTAAATTATTCATCACCTTATCAAACAAAAAATCCAGTTTAATAAATAGAATAATCTCATGATTTTACTCCACAGCTAAGATATAGTTAAATCTCTATGACCGAATTTATAATTATTGTCGTGTGTTTAATCCTCAATGGTGTTTTGTCTGGCCTTGAGATGGCTTTCGTAACAGTTTCCAAACCACATCTAAAAAAACTTGCATCTGAAGGCTCTCAAGCTGCTTTGCGGGTTTTAAAACTCAAAGCAAATCCTGAGAGAACTTTATCTGTTCTCCAAGTCGGAATTACTTTAGTTGGAGCTATCTCTGCTGCAGTAAGCGGTGCAGGAGCAGAAGAATATCTCAGCCCCTATTTTATGGAGTATTTAAAAGTCAGCGAGGAGGTCTCAGAATCTCTTGCCATTGCCACAGTTGTATTACCACTCACTTATTTTAGTGTTGTTGTAGGTGAACTTGTACCAAAAACCTTTGCTTTGAAATTTCCCGTTAAACTGGCTTTAGCTGGTGGAATGTTTTTGCTTATCCTTGATCGTATATTTGCTCCTTTTGTATTATTACTCGAGCACTCAACACGCTTTATTACTAAAATAATTTTTTCACGTTTTACCAATAAAGAAATTGTCGATACAACTCAAGAAGTTGATTTAGACAATCTCAACGAAAATCACAAACAAGTTGTATTCAATTTAATCGGAGTCGATAAACGCACGGTTAAAGATATTATGTTACCTTGGAATCAAGTCACGACTATTAAAATTAATGATCACCACTACAAAGTATTAGACATGATTAAATCTTCTCGACATACGCGTTTACCTGTCGTCGATAATGAAGGCCATATCAAAGGAATGCTCTATACAAAAGAATTTGTATCAGAAACTGAAATTACAAAACTAGATTGGACAACTCTTATCCGTAAGGCTGAGTTTCTGAGTCCAAAAGAATCTATAATCAATGCATTAAAAAAAATGCAAAACAAAAAATGCCATCTTGCGATTATAAAACAGCAAGAGGATCTTTTAGGTATTGTCACTATAGAAGATATTTTTGAAGAGTTTATTGGAGATATTTACGATGAAGACGATGAACCTCGCAAGCTTTTGTCGGCTAACTCAAAAATCAGAAATCAAAACTTCAGGTTAAACTAATATGACAGAAGAGAGCTCGCTTTATGAACGTCTCGGCGGAGACACCTTTGCTCAAAAAAAATAACTGCCATCGTCACTCGTTTTTACGAGCTTATGGACACTCTGCCTGAAGCCTCAGACATAAGGTCCCAACATGCAGAAGATTTAACAGACTCTAAAAATAAACTTATTTTGTTTTTAACAGGATGGTCTGGAGGACCACAAGTCTATATTGAAAAATATGGTCACCCACGTTTGCGTGCTCGTCACCTTCCATTTAAAATAGGTATTCGCGAAAGAGATCAATGGCTTTACTGTATGTTTAAAGCCTTAGAAGATTGTAAAATTGAAGAACCTATCCTGACAGATCTTAAAAAAAGCTTTGCCCATATAGCGGATTTCATGCGCAACCAGCAAGAGAATTGAGTGATTTGATTCTATGCGCGCATTCAATCGAGATAAAACTCCACCCTTAGATCCTGAAGTCCAAAACTCTATTTCTAACTTTACTGTTAGCCAGAGATTTAAAACATTAAATCTTGAAATAGGCTGCGGAGTAGGACTACACCCTATTTTATGGGCCAAAGATAATCCAGAACATGGCTTAATAGCATTAGAACGAACTAAAGAAAAATTCATTAAATTTAGTCATCGCATGCAACACCACAGCCATATTAAAAATGTTCTCCCTTTACACGCCGATGCAAGATCAGTTGTAACGCATCAATTAGCAGATGAATCTATCGAGACTATTTTTTTACTTTATCCTAATCCAGAACCTAAAAATAAAAACCAACGCTGGATTAATATGCCGTTTTTTAGCGAGTTTACACGAATTCTAAAACCCCATGGCCAAATCGAAATACGTACAAATATCTTAGCTTATGCCGAAGAAGTAAAAACTTTAAGTGCATCACGCGGTTTCACTATTCATAAATACGACAGCATTTCTTCGACCAACAAACCAGAAACTCATTTTGAAAAAAAATATTTAGCTAGAAACCAAATTTGTATGAAAATTGTTTTGAAGCTCTCTCAAAATACAAACTCTTATCTCCACTTATAGATACTACTAAAGTGTAAAAAATGTAGATCCATATAGAGTGACTTAATCCTGCTAAAGACACAGTTAAAACAATCATCGTCCACTTTAAACGTGATACCCCAGCAAATAAAGCAAAAGCTGATAAAGCTGCTCCAAAATATATTGATTCTCCAAAATGTTGAGCCAAAAAAACGCCTACACCAGTTCCTACAACCACAAGCGGAACGTACTCACCCCCAAAAAAACCAATAGCTACAAATAACATGGTGAAGACCAACTTTAATATAATTAACCCAGCATCGGATTCATTTAACACAGCACCTGATAAAAAATAGTCAATTTTGTCGGAGCTTAAACTTTGTAATGACCGCATCGATTCAGGATATAACATACATCCCAGAACTGCGGAGATAAGAACGATCCACACATATGATTTCTTTTTTAAAAAATCTGAGACAGCATGGTATCCGAACTTAAAAAAGCGGGCCATCCATCCACATATAAAAGCCAAGACAATGACAAATAGAAAACGCGTTATCACAGAGTTTGCATCAGGCACGGAAATATGCGGAAGCAAATGAGGTACATTTAAACTTTGCAAAATAAGAACAGCTATCCATCCAGCAATGAATGTCCAAACTTTTTGAGATAACGTGGTATTGAACATTTCAAAAATAAAGATCAACCCTACCCATTTATTTCCTGTAATCGCAGCAAAACCTGCTGCTGCCGCTATAGGTCCCCAATAAGATAAACTCAAGTTCATGGTTCTTACAGCCCCTGTCGTTGTTAAGACAACAACGCCCTCTCTTCCAACTGAAGCACCAAATAAATGGGAAATGCTCGCCCCAATAAAGTGATAGATAGGCATCAATCTATTCCACGCATAAGTATCAGAACTTTGCATTTCATGAAGGTCTTTAACTTTATATGGATAATAAAGCGTTCTTTTTTTTAAAACCCAATTTATTAAGGCCACTATTGGCATCGCTAAAACTAACCATGGAAATTCAGTCCTAATGTCATGTGACTCTGAAATTAAAAATATTAACAAGTATGTGATCGAAGCTGCAATAATAGCTATTAATAAAGAAAAAAATAAATGAGTCAACGTGTAGGGATTTCCCGATTCAGCACTTATACTCTGAAAATTATAGCGACTTCTTAACATATAAAATCTATAGCGCTGTTAGGTGCGATAATCCATCGTTAAACAAATTACCGCATCGCTTCGTCTAAATTAGCCTCTCGTGCTATGGGTATATTCTTTAATGCACATATAGCCCACAATTAACCAATAAACACGATCTGCCATTCCTCCCATAGAAAGATGCATATGATATATAAATAAAATCGGCAGTTGCGTGATCATGTAAATCGCCATCACTTTATAAACAGGATCTTTGGATTTAAGTTTTTGCATGCTTTTAAAAATTAATATTAAAAAACCAAGAGCTACGATCACTATAAAAAAAATGCCTCCAATAACACCTGCTGAAACTAATAAATTATGCGGGTCTTTATTTGCATTGTACTGTCCAACATCATTTTCGTTGATTTCTCCAAACTTGGACAACAAACCATGCCCAAGAAAAGGAGAATTTTGAAAACTCTTTAAACCTCTTTGAAACTCATCCAATCTAGAAGCAACCCCATCTTGTGCGGCTCTGAGACCAACCGATTCATTCCCACGGATCACATTGATGACGTGATCAGTTATTATGTTACCGAAAAACAAAACACCCAATAAACATGTTATCGCTGTAGAGACTTTTAAAAATTGCGACAGAGCTTTTTTAGCTGGAAAAACCACAAAAGCAATGAAATAACTCAAAATAACTGCTAACAAGGCTGAGCGAGTGCCCGTCAAAATAAGAGTCAACAAACAAAGAAGCAAACAACAAAAAATAAGGATTTTTTTATAACGGCTTTTATTGGTCGCAAACAAATCGTAAATCATAAACCCACAGGCCACTGTTGCCGTCGTCACCATATAAGGGATATGTTTGAAAACCCCGATGAATCGTCCCCCTTTGAATGTTAAATCTGGAAATAAAACAAGAGCAACCAAGGACAATAAACAAAAGGTCAAAGATATATTTTTGAGAAAAATAAAAAATTTATGTGCGGACAATTCTGAAGGTATGACGCGAGAATATAAATACACCGTAAAACAAGCAGACAACGCCATCCCTATTTGCAAGTAAACTGGATTCTCAGACTCCACTAACAAAGCCTGAACTATTGTGATCAATAAAATATATATAAGTGAAACAGTGTAAAAGTTTCACTGTCACAACCTCAGTCAAACTTCCAAAAAAAGACATAAATTTCATAGCGACACACTCTGTGGAGTCGGGTAGCCCACGGCGCGACAGAGTGGGAATGTCGCCCAAGCGTGACTACACACGGGGGACTTCGTCTCATGCTTTTGAGAGTACCTTTAAAAGCAATGATAAAGGCGCTGCGGAGTGAAACATAGTCGCAACCGTGAATATCAAGCCTAGCGAAAATAAAGAAGCTACGGCGCTTTAAAGATAAATCAAGAGTGATCGCATCGAGTGATGGGGCTTGCATTAACACTGCAAGCTAATTGCGATCAATGCTTATGCGTCGGTATGACTCGGCATTTGAGAGTGCGCTAACTATCCTGAATTTTTTTTAAATTTGGGATAGGGCTCATTTTGCTTCGCATCAGAAATGATCTGACATTTGAGCGGCGCTTCAGGGACTTAAAACGGTTTTAAATCGAACAGTTTAAAACTGAAAACAATAATAAAACTCCACTGGAGTTGCCGATTGAAAGGAAGTTCTATGAGTACACCCGCCGATGCAGTCGAAGCTTTATTCACTAAGCCATTCGATAAATACAATCTTGCTCAGATTGAAAAAGCTCAAGAAGAGTTTAAAAATTTAAATGATTACTTTTCAAAAGATTTTGATTTTAAAAATGAATTTAATATGACCGCGCTTGAATTTGAAAAATGCAGAACAAAATTAAATTCGATTTATTGTAATCTGAATTTTCGCCGCGAAAAAATTTTAAAAATCAGATATGAGCGACTTCATGGATAGTTTTGTAACTTTAATATTATTTACAGTGGCGTTTATTTTTTTATACATGATTTTCGGGTGATAAATGTATCATGATTATTTTAGCCTTTTTTTAAATAAAAATATTCCAAAAATTGAATCACTTGACGAATATTTATTTCTGGTAAATTCAGACATTGAATACTTACAAGCAATTTTAGTCATGTCGGACGACGATTTAAAAAATTTTTTATCGGAAAATTATCAAAATCAGTTTAATTCGAGATCTGAATTAAGACAAAGATATGATTTTTTAAAAAAATTAAAAGCCACACTTTTTAATGAACTAATTAAATCCATCAACAAAGGAATGTTAAATGGAAACTGAAAAAATCGAGACTAAAGAAAATCAAACAAGCGTAGAATCTTTTGATAAAATAATAAATGAATCTAAAGACAGTCTTGCAGCTGAGAGCGCGGCACAAATAAAGCGTGGACGCGGCCGCCCGTCAGGCGCAAAAAATGTAAAAGGCCGCGAGTCTGAAAAAAAAGAAAATATCGAAGACGTGCCAAAGCTTGAACCTGGAGTAAACCCTACGCTTCCGCCGCTTGATTTAAAGCCTGTTTTAAAAGACGCGACGAAACTACCCTTTTCAGTGGCCGCACTTAAATTTAAAAATCCAGAGCTTGAAATTACAGATATTGAAGCTGAAACTCCGGCTTTTTATTTAAATAGAGTATTAAATAATTATATGCCTGAATTGGAGCGCCAAAACCCGAAGCTTTTTGCCGTTTATGCATGGTTTATTTCAATAATTTTATTAGGGCTTAAAAAAGCCGTTGTTTTTGTCGAAAATAAAAAGAATAATTTAAAAACGGTCCAGTCGTCGGCCAATCCTAATCAAGCGGACGACAGTGAGCCACTAGCGCCCGTGCCTGTACAGGCTACCCACAGCACGGCTGCTAGCACTTTTTTTAATTCCAAAGGCAAATTTTAATGTTTTTATTTTTAATATTAATTTATTTATTAATAATTAATTTTTTTGCTCTTATTTTAATAAGTCCGCTTTATTTATTAAATTTAATATTTAAATTAATTAAATTATATTTAAATAAAAGAATTAAATGGTCTAAAAGATTATGAATTTTAAAGCAACGGATTGTTTTTCAATATTCGGGACACGCGGGACTGGTAAAAGCTATCTCGCACGTAAATTAAATGATTTATACCCTAGATCTGTGGTGATAGATCCAGCTCGCGACTGGACCGACGGCGAGATTGTCACTTCATTTACTGCTTTTGCAGATAAATTAAAAAATAAATTAAATGATAAAAAATTCAGAATAATATTTCAATTTAATCCAGATGAGGCCAACAAAGAGGAGCTTTTAAACCATGTTTTACGTCTTTGTTTTCATTTTAAAAATCTTCAAGTCGTTATTGACGAGGTTCAATTATTTACAAGCCCCCATTATTTACCCGAGTATTTTAAAAATTTATTATTTATGGGCCGACATCAAGGTATTTCGGTAATGTGTATCACTCAACGTCCAGCGCAGTTAAATAAATCAATATTAAGCCAGTCCTTGCACGTATATTGTGGTCAATTACACGATAAAAACGATATTTCTGCGGTCTCATCATTTTTAAATACCGACTCCAATAAATTATTTAATTTAAAAAAGAGACAATTTATTTATTTTAATCCTGAAATCGGCACGAAATTAATATCTACCGAAAAATAATATATTTAGATAAATTAAATTAATTAAATATTTAATAAATTCAAAAATATTAATTTAATTAATAAAAAAAATAAAAATATTCAAAATATTCCGCAGGACTAGAGTTTTCATTTTTGATCTACGATAATTGGCAAATACAGCACATGATGTGCAAATTTAAACAAAAAAAGGAGACTCAAATGTCTAAATATTTAAATGTTACCACTCTTATCACTGGTGTAATTGCAGCAGCAATTTTCATGTTCGCATACAATAAATCAGGCGCAGTTCGTAAAGCATTGGGCGGTCAATAATTATGGCTACACCACAACAAGTTGCAGCTGTACAAGTCAATCGACGTCGTACATTCACTGCAAAATTTGAAGAAAACAACGTAGTAAATATCGGTTTACCTAGAGACACAGTTCTAGTCGGTCTTTATTTAAAGTTATCGGGACAAGTAAAGTACACGTACGGTTCTGCTCCAGCAGCTCGCGCAGAGGGCGCAATGGATGCATTGATCGGCGCTGTGGAAGTCAATACAGACACGCTAGGAACGATCAAGTATCTAAGACCACAAGTTTTGCACGCTCAACAGCTTGCAGCTTTCGGCGACGGCTCTCGTAAATTATACAGCGCCGGAGCAACGGGAACTGATTACCCGACGACAGAAGGCCCTTTCCAATTCGGGACAAGCGGTCAAACAACTTCTTTTAGTGAAACGGTTTATTTGCCGTTTGAGCAAATTTTTTGCGAGCCAGGAATGGGTCGTGAAGAAACTTATTTGAACACGAAACGATGCAGTTCAGCCAATTTAAAACTTTATTGTTTACCATTAGCGCGTTTAAATACGGCGGCTGGTGCTTCGCTTGTTATTGATCCAACAAGTAAAGTTCAAATTGAAGTTACAACGGTCGAGCGTCAAGACATCAGTGGAGACGTTGTTTTCAACGTTTGGAAACAGATTCAAAAAACTGAAACTTTTAGTTCTTCTGTGCAAGATAAAGCGATTGAAATTAACACAGAAAATAAACTTTCTGGTTTGATGTTTTATTCTGTAAACGGGAATAAAATGCCAACTAACAAACTTGTTAAAAAATTGGTTTTAAAAAAGAATGGTCAAGACAATCTTCAAGAGATCGATTTTTCTTCATTACAAGAAGTGAATCGTAATGATTATAGAATCAATGCGCCTTTCGCAGCTGGTGCATCTCGCTTAGATGGTTTTGCGCATTTAAATCAAATTTCAAGACGTGATCTAAGATCAATTCTTGATACAACAAAAGCAAATGGTGGTATCTACTCGTTGCAGTTATTTGTAACTACAAACGACGGCGCAGTGGATGCAAGTTTATATGGCGTATCAGGTCAAACATCTGATCTTTACATAATTACAGAAGAAATCACAGCTGGTAAATAACAGCACTCCAAAAAAGGGGCTCGTCGACTCATCCCACGGCGGGCCTCATCTCTTGAGGTATAAATGGGTTTTAAAATTGGTAATCCATTAAAATCAGTTTCAAATGCAGTATCAAACACTGTGAAAAATGTTTCAAACGAGTTTAATAAGACTCGTGAGACATTCGAGCGCTCTGATCTTGGCAAAGTCACAAGCGTTGCAGCTAGACCTGTTACAACTGCTTTAGAAGTTCAAAAAGATTTACTTAAAGGGAATTTTAGCACTGCTGGTAAACGGATGGCTGGTTTTGCAGCGCAAAACACTAATCCTTGGAGTCATATATTAGACACATCGTCGACACTCAAAGGGATTGTCGCTAGAGATAATTTTTTTGGTTCGTATGCAAAAAGTGCAGAGGCCTTTGAAAAACTTAGAAGTGGTCAAAGTTTATCAAATGAAGACGTGAGACATATAACACAAGCAAATGTAAAAAGTGCTGCGATTGTTGGTGGAGTATACGCTGGCGCAACGTATGGACAGAGCGCAGCATTGTGGATGGGTAAAAATAAAGTTACAACCGCATTCATTGGCTCACAACTAGTCGGAGCTGCTAAGTCTGGAAACTTTCAACAAGCTATTCAAAATATAGGTAATAAGTTATCACCAGGCGCGGGAGACTTCCTTGATTCTATTGTTTCTCCGAATCCAAAATATCCAACTGACAACTATCTACCGAATTATGACGGCGTAGCTCCAACAACATCAAATAATTTTACAAAGATCGCGCTTATTAGCGCGGGAATAATTTTAATTTTAGCAATATTTAAAAAAATGAGGTCAAAATGAGTTTTTTCGATCCAATAATTGAAACAGCAAAATCAGAAGGAACTGTCTTAGCTCAAGACTGGTTACGTAGTCTTGCAAATGCAAATAGACCACAAGTCCAAGTAGCACCACAACCTCAAGCAACATTGCCGGCTGCGGCTGTGCAAGCATCAAATAACATGAATAATTATGTCATGTACGCAGCAATCGGCGCGGCAATTTTAGGTTTAATTTATTTATTAATGCCAAGTAAAAAAGGTAAAAAATAATGAGCAATAAATTTAATGAAATAATTTTGCGAGAGCACGAAGCTCAAAATTCAGCTTTTTTAGATCGAGCGAATAAAGAAAAAGTTGTTCAAGGTCACAGAATAACTTTAGATCTATCTGTCGCGCGTGACATAAATAATCCGATGGAAGTAAATTTTCCTTTCAAAAGTGTGTTCGTTGAACAAGCGACAGATCCAAACTGTTTTTTCTTTGTAAAGCCGTCGAATCGTGAAGACATGCAAAAACCCTTTCGTATGGGTTTAAAAGACTCGTGGGCTTTGCCATATCAAATCCCGCGTTGTTTTTTGCATTGGGACCAGCAACTAGGAAAAAAAATTGAATTAGTTTTTTTTGCCGATGCTGAGTTTCGATCAGGCTCTCAAATTTCAGTGACTAGCGGTGGTGTGAGTATCTCAGACGGCTTTCAGTTCATTCAAAATTATGTAACTGCTGCGGCAAATACTGAGGTGCAGTTACTCGCTCAAAATTCTACGCGCAAAGTCTCATACATTCACAACATCGGCGATGATCCAATATATTTAGGATTGCCGAGTGAAACAATCGATGTGAGTGGTGGGAGCAACAAATTTTGGGAAGTTTTGCCGAATGAAAAATTTGAATTTAGAAACACCGCTGAAATGTGGGCAAAGTCTGCGAGTGTATTAAAAGTTAAAACTTTTGAAATGGTGTAATTATGATCGGAAAAAAATTTAAGCAAAAAGATAAAATGATAATTACTAACCCGCTTTCTAGCGGAACAGCTGTAGCTTATACTATTCCATTTACAGTGCCAAAAAATAAAAAATGGAAAATTTTAGCACTTAACTGTGTTGCCACTACAGGTTCAACTTGGGGAAATGGATACTTAAGATTTTTAAAGTCTACTGATCTAATTGAGTCAGTGCAATGGACATCGGCAACAAACAACGTAACAATGAATCTCAAAACAATATATCCAGATTTAGAATTACCCGAAGGTGATTATAAATTTGAATTTTTACCAAATGTGGCTGTACTTTCAAATATAAATGTGAAGTTAAGAGCTATTGAGGTCGATATATAATGAACACAGTCGAAGCTGGACGCTTAGCCTTTCAATATTTTTTTGAAGCTTCGAAGAAGTTTTCAAACTTCACTTATAGCTTTGAATCAATGCTAGAGATCATTGCTGGAAGCCCGAAAGCAGTTCAAATTTTACTTGACGGCCTTGGCACATCGATCATTGAAATTAAAAAAGACGGTTTTTTAAGTGATTCAAAAGTAAAAGCGGCCATGACTAATCTTGCGAATGTATCTAAAGGTCAGCTTCCGAATCGTAATTATTTTTTCAGTGCTCTATCTCAAGAGGCTCAAAATGTAACTTTTGTTGATGCGGTTCCAAGCGTCGTATCAGGCACTTTAAAAGAGCTTGCTACAGGAGCACAGGCAATCGGTGATTCATTAATCGATACAGGAAAGATTTTAACATGGATATTCCCTTTCGTTGCAGTCATCTCGATTTTATTTATAACAAAAGAAAAAGTAAAAAAGGTGGCAAAATGATTTTTGTTGTCATAGCCGGAGTTTTATTTTTAATGAATACAAAATCAGGAGTAAAAACTTCCGTTGATTTTGATGTTCTTTTTAAAAAGTATGCGAGCCAGTACGGTCTTGATTGGAAAATGTTAAAAGCAATCTGTATGAACGAAAGCTCTCTAGGTACGCATCCGAGCGTTGTTCGTGGAATGAATAATCCAAGTGACATTGAGGGCTCAAAATCAAGTGACGGTAAATCATGGGGCATAATGCAAGTCACAGTTACTACAGCGCGTGATTTTGATTCAAGTGCTACCGCAGAGAAGCTTAATAATCCTGAGTACTCTGTTCGCGTTGCTTCAATGTTTTTACAATGGGTGTCTGCAAGATTTAAAACGACAGATCCACAGCGCGTTGAGTGGATTGTAAAAAGCTACAATCAAGGCGTTGGCAACACTCAAAAAGAGATGTCGGGTTCCATTGCTGGATACGCTAGCGAATACTGGGAACGTTACAAACGGAATTATTCAAAAATATGATTCCAGTTATTTTGGAAAAACTTTTAGGAGGCTATATTATGAAAAAAATTTTAGAGGCTTTAATAAGTAAAAAAAGAATTATCGGATGGGTTGCAGCTCTTGGGTTTGGAATCGGAGCAGTATCACTAAGTATGAGTGGTGATGAGTTTAAAAAGGCCGTTTGCGATGCTCAACCGATCAATTTAGAGAGTGGAAAATAATGATTGAGTTACAAGAGCCAGTCGGTAATCAAGCAATGACAAGTGCATTTTGGATGGTTATAGGCTCTCTTGTGCTATCGAATGTTGGTTTAATTATCAACGCAGTTTATTCGCATTTAAAAAAAATAAATAAAATGTCAGCTGATGTAAACGCAGCTCACAAAGAAATTAGAGAACTAAAAAAACAAATAAAGGAGAAAAAATAAATGAAACATTTAGTTGTACACTACAAAAATAAATATCCAGGCTGTCACGTTGATTACTCAGAAGACAAGCTTGATGTTCACGGCGGTGATGGTATGTTAGTGTCACTCAGAAAAAATGGATACGGATTAATCGTTGATATGAGTTCAGAAAATGGTGCAGTCGATAAGCATGATTTAAACCCAATCCCAAAAAATGCGAGAGTGTTTAAACTCTATGAAGACGGAAGAATTGGAAAATCAGAAGAAGCGGAAGAACGTGAAAAAGCGATAAAATCAATTCACGTGAATGGAAAAATTTTATCAATTGCGGAATATAAAGCTCAAAAAGATTTATACGATGTGAGTGATAAAGGCGAAGTAACAAAAAAAGTTAAAGCTCAACCAGTTCAAGAGCCTGTGGCTCCGGTTGTTCCAACAGAAGTTTAAAAAAATAAACGCTCTAAAATTGAATTAGCAGCGCGTTAATCGCATCGGGCATACATGGATGTTACCCGATGCGGTTCTTTTATTTACAGTGGAATGTGAGCGAGGTTTCGGGAAGTCCATTATGATCTTCTCTTGATGTCATGCTGTCGACTATAACTGTCTTAGATCCACACCTCTCTTGAGCTAATTTTTGTGCATTTTGAATAGAATCTTCTACTGTTACTAATCCAGTAGAGTCATTTGCAACTGCAATAAATTTATTGGCATCTAATGTAACAATATGTTTCGTCGCACATCCACTTAAAAATAGTAAAATTAAAATTGATTTTTTCATTTTTTATGCATCCCTTTTTATTTTTGATTTATTTTCCTATCGGATATTTATTTTTTTTATTTGAATTTATTGTTTAAAACTGATTCATAAAGACACATTTTGCGTCTTTAATATCCTACTTTGAGAATTTTTCTAAGTTCTTCCTGAGAGTAAACAAACTCTAAATAAACCATTGTGTTGTTTATACTCTTATGGCCGAGCGTAATTTGAACTAATTTTATGTCTCGATATTTTTTAAATATTTTAATAGCTAAAGTGTGTCTTAGAGCGTGAAGCTTCTTTTTCACTGGCCGAATTAAATGCCAGAATCGAATTAATAACGTGTATGAAAAAGGAAATATTAAATCATTTTCACTCTTACAATTTTTTTTAGCATAATGCCATAACTGATAAAAGTACCAAGATGGAAGTGGTATTTCACGATCTAGCGATCCTTTTAAGCCTGAAATAAAAATTGTTTTTGTCGCATAATCTAAATCTTTAAAATGGACTCTGAGTCCCTCATGAGCTCGCGCGCCAGTAAACATATAAAGTTTGAGTAAAAGTGCAAAGCGACTTACTTTGTGTTTCACAAAAGAACGTAATTTTGAATATTCAGTGTCAGATAAAAATTTTTCGCGCGTCATTTGCCAACGCTTTTGCTTCTTTTTTTTCTCGACCTTTGTTGATAATGTTTGAAATTCAGCATTTAAAACAGGCAATATTTCATTTTTTTTCATTTTTCTCCTAACCACGCAACGCGTATATGTTGAATGTTTAAGAAAAATTGATTGCAATTAACATGCGCTATTAAATTTAGCGAAGTCGCTTAGTTTGTAAAAGTTACAACACTGAAAAAGCTAGTGATTTCAAAGGTCTTCCTGTTTCACTTTTATATAAACAAAAAACAAAAAGATAGAACTTGTACCCTGAAAATTGCAGAGCTTGGTGTTCCTTTTTTAAACCAAATTTTAAAATGAGCCAACAACCAATTATTATGTTAAGTGTTACATTTATAAATGGATGCATCCCGTGTTGAAAAATCAAAAAGGATTCCTGATACGGAATCCCCGGCAAAAAAACAAATGAAACCTTAGATAAAAATATAAGCGAAACTAAAATTAACATCTAATCGGAATTCTTCTGTATCAATACGCCTGTTAAAATGATGGTTGCAACCAAGGATACTATCGTAATAGTTCGAGAAACATCGTTGGATATCCAAGGCTCTTTTTTAGGAATATAAATAAAATCATCTTGTGCCAGATTCAAAGGTTTACTGTCTGAGGTAGTTTTCATTAAACGATTTAAATCAACCTCATAAACTCCTTTTTGTGATCCTTCTGTTTTACGTATGACAATCGAGCTTAAATCGGCCTCGTCTGTTCCACCCGCCAAAGTCACTAACTTTAAAAGATCCGTACTCGAAGGAATATAATATAAACCTGGATTCTTTACAGCTCCCAACAACTGCACGCCAATGAGAGATTCTTTTGGGGACGATCTATAAATATACTCGGCTGCCCTAGGGGGCTCTTTAACCTCAAAAAAACCTTGGGCGTAAACATGTTGAGTCGTTATTTGAGTCAGTAAAAATACTACGGCCGTAAAAATAGATGTTAGACTTTTTTTCTTCATATATTTAATTAACTTCGTAAAAAGGACAAAGAGCAACCTAGTCTGGACTTTATACTGGATTATAAGAAAACCCTACAGGACTTATGGTCAACTTCAAATGAGTTCAATAGACTTATATCTATGGAAACACTCAATATACCAGAACACGAAAAAATATTTAATGAAATTTGTCACAAACTCAGCGAACTCTCTCATGAAGAGGATCAAAAAAACTCTAAAGACAGAGTTGTTCAGCTAGACAAAATGCAAGCACAACTTAAAAACTTTCAAGTAGATCTCATATCTAATCACGAAGATATGAAACTAAAAATTGATACTCTTGAAAAAATGACAACATCTAATTCAGATTTAACTGTAAAAGTAAGAGAGTTAACTGAGCTTCTGAACCAAGAACGTGCTCACAACTCAAAGCTTTCTACAGATTTAGCAAAATCATTAGATTTTTCTTTGAAAATGCAGCTAGAAATTCAAGAGATCAAAACAAAAGCGATTCAAGCACAAATGGATGATAGAAAAAACTATCTTGAAAAATTTGAACTACTGCAAAAGGAATTTGAAAACGAAAAAATCTCTTTAAGTAAAATCAACGAAAAACTCTTGAATGAACTTAAAGCTAAAGAAGATCAAATCACTTATTTAAACGGTAAAATCAACGATCTTGAAAAAGATATGGGCGAAATCGAGCTTACTTCACAAGAACAAGCCGAAACCATTAAACATTTGATGAATGTTGCTGAAAATAAAATTGTTGAGCTTAAAGTAGATTCAGACCGCATGAGATCTGATTATGAAAACCTGCAAGGCCAAAACACTCAAATGCTCAATCAAGTGGAGGTCTTAAGGAAAGAAAACTTTGCTCTTAAAGATTACATTAACAAAATGACTCAACTGCAACAGCAAATTTTTTCTGCTCACCAAATTACGCCTCAAACTCCTCCGAATCAGACACAACAAGGTTCTGGACAAAGTAAGTAATCAAAAAGTAATTTCGTGTTTCAGTAAAAGGGGTACAGACCAAAAATATCTGTACCCCTTTTTATATTTTTAATAATAAAAATAAATTTAAATATTAAGTCCTTACTTGTTATAAATGACTGAATTTTCTAGGCTGTATAGCATTTAAATCCTAGTTTAATACTGTTCAGTCTACTTTATGCAAAAGCATTTTTAAATATTGGCCTTCTGGAAATTGAATTACGCTTGGATGATCCCAACCAAGGCCGCCTTCTGTAATTAGTTGTGCTTTTTTGCCCGAACGTAAAATACCTTTACGCAAAGCACTTTTGAAATCAAGCATTTGCACTAAACCAGAACACGTGCAAGAGGCGACGACACCTTTTGGTTTAACTATCCTAAAAGCTTGCTCATTTAATTTCATGTACCCGTGCAGGCCAGACTCCATATCTTTTTTATTTTTCACGAAGGCCGGCGGATCAGAGATGACAACATCAAAACTACTATCAGCTATTTGAGGCAAATCTTTTAAGACATCGCATTTCAAAACTGATACATGGCTTGTGTATTGACTTAAGTTTTGCTGAGCTTTCTGTAAAGCTAGCTCTGAGACATCAACTAGAAGGACCTCAAAAGGGATATTTTTTTTCTTTAAATAAAATGCAATTTGAGCAGCCCATTGTCCCATGTAACAACAAAGATCTACGATCTTCAATGGTTTATCTTGAGTAAATTTTTTAACTCTAATCAATCCCTGCAAACTTTGAATTAAAAGTTTCATGTTATGCGTTTGATCTAAAAAAAATCCTGTTTTTTGTCCTTCGATTAAATCGACTGAAAACTTTAAACACTCTTCGGGACTATAACCGATATTCAATGTCTCAGCCATAACTGAGGGTATTAAAATCTCAATATCAGTTAAATCTATGTTGTGAGGATTATGCTCAACATGAGGAGCTTTAACATCTAACCCTTCAAGTTTACGTATATTGACATCACTTCTTTCTAAGAGAATCGTCTGCTCCCAGGCAAGATCTGATAAACCTTGACTAAAAACAGCTTCCGTTAAGTGCTTAAAAATATCCATAGCTTGATGAAAGATCTTATCCATACCCGCTGTTAAAAGCTGATACGAAAAGACCTGATACTTTTGACCACCTTTAAGAAAGGTATAACGGTCAAAAATTAGCCCTGGTAAGCCATCCGCCTCTGAAAAACAAACTCTAAATGATTCAGAAAATCCTAAATGAATTCGCTTCTCCCAAGCACTGTATAAACGTGAACTTATATACTGAGGTGTGCCTATTTCAAAATCTTTAAGCTCAAATGTCATTGCACGAAAGGCTATCAGCGAATGTGGGTTACCGTAACCACGAGCTAAAAAATGGCCTTTATTATCCTGAATCTCAATAAGTTCTCCTAATTGAATACCTTTAGGGCTTTCCATGAGCTCATTAGAAAAAACCCAAGGATGACGGGAACGTAATCTTTGATCAGAACCTTTTTTCAATTTCCAAATTTTCATATTAGAAATGTCTTATTCTATCTCATATAAAAGAAAAAGCGTATTTTGATTTTTTGAGAAATTATTATCACTCACAACCAAAAACTGTGTTTTTTCTTCATTTAACCAACATAAACCCTCAAAATTTGCCACAGCCTTGATCTCTTTAATAAGTGGAGTATCTTGAGCAAAGTCATAAAAGCACTCTTTTTTAAGCTTTTTATCATGAGAATCTTTTTCAGCATAACAAAGCTGAGAATTAAACTTCATACCTTGTAAGCTTAAATCCAAGCCCCGCTCCAAAACTATCAAGTTTTGAGAAGAGTGATAGAGAAAATCTGTTACTCCCATTGCTAAGCCAATCCCTGCCCCCTCATAAACAGGAAGTTTATAGCTCCACTGCTCAGTGACTGCGAAACTTCCGTTGAGGGCTCCTTCTATCAACCATAAATTTGAAGTGTCTTGCACAAGTGGTCCCTCTAAGAAAGCCCCCCATTTTTTTTGTTCTTTATCTAAAGTCAAACCCTCAAAACCAAAATTATTTTGGATACCTTTAGTCTGCTCACCTGAAGGGTTCGGAATAAATTTATCAGGTAAAGCAACTTGTAAAATTCTTTTTCCTTGATTATTGATCATAAAAATTTCTGGGGCTTGTCGAGGCTTTTGATTAAGATCACCTTCATTAGAAAGTAAAATTTTATTTTTATCTGTTACAGCAATACCCTCGATATCGAGAATTTTTCCTTTAGTTGTATTTAAGTTCGACCAACGAAAATTTTTTACATCTAATTCATGTTTGCTTTTATCCCAGTTCAAAATCAAAACCCGTGGCACACCCTTATTTCCACGATCATCAATAGCAAAATAAATCTTATCTCCATTTAAAGAACACCCTGAAACCCCGCCTAACTCATTTTTTTGATATTTAATTTGCGCAGATATTTGCCACATTTTCTTAAATGTAACTTTCGGCACTTTTGCTTCTACTTCAGAAATTCCGAGAAAAAGAAATACAATGGCTATTTTAAATCTCAAAAAATTCTTTAATTGACTCATGATAAACCACGTCTCACTTTCGCTACTGCAAAAGTGTTTTTCATTAAAAGCGCAATCGTCGTAGGACCCACGCCTCCAGGCACAGGTGTTTTTGCATTTAACCACAAAGCTTCATCTGCGGAGTCTACATGCTTTTGTACATCACCTGTTAAAACAGAGCTTCCAACACTGCGATGGATACCTACATCAATCAAAACAGAGCCTTTTTTAAAGTCTGTTATTTTAAAAAACTCTGACTTTCCTATAGCCACGCAAACAATATCGAACTGTTTGATTTCTTGTAATAAGTTTTCTGATTTCGAATGAAACAATGTCACTGTTGCATTTTCCTGAGTCAGTAAGTGAACTAAAGGGGTGCCTACGATCAAACTTCGACCAATAACGGCTACTTTTTTTCCGGACAAGGCAATATTATAAAATTTAAAAATCTCTATTATGCCAGCTGGTGTACAAGGTTTAATTAAAGAGTCACCCACGACGAGCGCTCCAATATTTGTTTGAGTTAAACAATCGACATCTTTAAGGGGGGTAATGGTTTCTAAAACTGTACGCTCATGAATATGGACCGGCAAAGGTAGCTGCACCAAAATACCATCTACATCTTGATTATTATTTAAGTCCTCTATTTTTTTAATCAATTCATCTTGAGTGATCATCTCCGGTAACTCTATGACTTCTGATGTGAATCCAAGTTGCTTGCACATGCGGGCCTTATGCCCAACATAAACTTGGCTAGCGGGATCATTTCCAACTAAGATCACTGATAAATGTGGCACTGTAATTCCCTGAGATATCCACTGATCAATTTCCGACTTGATATCATCTTGAATTTTTTGGCTAACGGCCTGACCTTTTAATTCACGTGCCGCAACCGCAACTGTTGCATATTCTGAAGACATCAATCACTCCTCACTTCAAACCACAATTTATGTTATAAGCCTACAAAGGGTCCCTGAAGAAATATTATTCGCCTTAAGTATAACAAATAGTATAAAGATATCAATATGTTAGAATAAAATCTAAGTTCATTGCCTTCTTGACCACTCACATAATTTGCATTAGATTGGCCTCAAACCTTCGAAAGGATCGTTATGGCAGATAAAGTTAAACTTTCAAAAGATGGAAACTCAATAGACTTCGTACAATCAGAAAGCATACCCACATCTCTTAAAAAATTTCGCCAAAGTCCTGAAATTGAAGGTTTTTACCGTTTCATTTACGAAAACGATTTACAAAAAGAAGCTTATGAAATTCTAGATCGTATTATTGTTTCTAGAAAAGCTGCTAAAAAAGCACAAAAAATTGATGTTAAAGCTGCAGCTCCTACTACGGCATCTAGTGCAAAAACAACTAAAAAAAAATAACCTTACTATATCCTTAATCTATACTGCATATATTGAAGTTATATATACGCAGTATATTGAAGTTATATATACGCAGTATATTGAAGTTATATATATACGCAGTATATTGAAGTTTTATATATACGCAGTATATTGAAGTTATATCTGCGCAGTATATTGCAAATCCCACTGCACTGTAGATCGGAAACTGTACAGTTCTAAATCCGGATGGTGTTTCTCCTACGGATTTTAAAAGAAAAATAAGACACAAGCTTTTATTTTATCTTTTGCAAAAAAACCTTCATTACAAAACTAATGGAGGTTTTTTATGTCTAAAACGATGCTTTCTAATAAAAAAGGCCAAGGTCTGATTGAATACTTAATGCTTGTGGCTTTAATCGCCGTGGCCACAATAGGTGTTGTTAAAGTTGTAGGGAATAACGTTGCAAAAAAATATGAAAATGTAAATAGAGCTTTAGGAGCACAAACCTCTACTGAACTTCAAGCTGAAAATGCCAGCGAAGGGTCTTTAAGACAAAAAGATTTATCAAATTTTCTTCAAGGCTCACGCACTAATTCAAGATAATATAAATGCGAAGAGGCAGAGACCTATACAAAACAGCATTCACAAATAACCACGGGCAAGCTTTGATCGAAGGCTTGTTCACGACTGCTCTTGCTATCATAAGCATAACCGTAGGTTTAAATTACGCATTTAATGTTTTATTTAGCATTGTCTTGGACTCAGTTGCAGAAAATTTTTTAATTTGCAGGATTACGCCTCAGACTAACTGCGAACAACAGCTTAAACAAAGCTTAAGTAGGCAAAGATTTAAAAAATTCAATTATCAAATTAACGAAGATGATAAAAAAATAAGTGTTGTGATCACCATTCAGCATATGGTGGAGCTAAAACTCAAAAGAGAGTTGAATTATGAGTCTTACAAAAAAACATTTTAACTCTAAAATATTACGCACACAGGGTTATATTACACTCCAATTTACATTTATAATTTCTGTATTTCTCATTCTATTTGCGACAATCTCTATCGCCATAGCTATCACAAAAAGCAAAGATATTGCGCGCACCACTTGCATAACAGAGGCGGTTAAAACTCAAAGCCAAGCCTTGCAATACACACGAGTTTTATTCTCTTTAAATAAGCCCGCAACTTTCTTAAGATGGACCATCAGAATCACCTCTGCCGCCATGGTTCTTGCTACGGTCACGGGACAATTACAGTTTTTACCTGCTTTAAGGACAACTTTAAACTTAGCGAAACAATCTCAAAAACACCTAGATAAAGCACAGAAAATTCTCATTAATCTCATAAAATGGCAAATGAAGTCCAATCATTATCAGACTCTATATAAAATGAATAAGTCTTCTTATGAAAATTCAAAAATATGGGATACGATAGTTCATATCAACAGCTTCGCTAAATCTGACCATACCCCTAGCCTTGCAATTCGGGCTAATTCGAAGAGCGGAACAGCTCCAAATTACGAATGGCTACCTCAAGCTGAAAAAATTATGACTGTGTCTTATTCTTGGAGAATGTTTTTCAGAAGCAACAATTCATTTCAAAATTTTATACCTTGGATGAATGTACTGAGCACCAAATGTGCTGTTGCTCCAAACCTGACTGAGGCAGACAAATGGACATTAACAATAAACGTGGACAAGTTTTAATAGAAGCTATTTTTATTTTTGCTTTATTTATTTCTTTGTTATCAGCCGTGCAGATCCTAGCGCAAAGACAACAAAAATTACTTGATGAAAGCAAACTCTCAAAAAAAATATACGACTCTAAAAGGGGAAAGCATGAAGGATTTAAAAAATAAAATTTTACTCTCAATAAAAAATCATAAATATTTTCTATTTATGTTTATTATTTTTTTAGCTGTCTATGTTTACTCTCTCTACAATCCCAAACATGACATTGTTCAAAGCTCAGAAACACTCAGCGCTGACACTCTGATTCCCAAAGGATATGTACTGGTTCCGATCGAGTTGGTCAACTTACAAGCTATTTCTGGGCTTATTAATACTCATGGCGTAGTTGATATATTTAGTGTTAATCGTGCAAATAAAACAAAAAAAATTCTAGAACAGGTTAAAATACTTAGGGCTCCTCTTAACCCTGAGTCTTACGCTGTACTTTTACCTGAAGAAATTTCGAAGCAATTCATGAATTACGCAGGACCCTTTATTGCAGTCGTCCAGAACAAGTCTGCTAACAATGAGTCTTTTAATTTAACCACTAAACCTGAACACAAAAAAATAACCATTGAATACAATAAGGATTAAATATGAAATTCATTAGTTTTTTATATGCAAGTCTTTTCTCTCTTGCACTTAATGCAAGTGCACTGCTCGTACCTGAAGAAAGCATCACCTTCAATCATTACCGTACAATTTGCGAAAAAAACTCTTACAGCTGTTTTCCTGAGTCTTTTGCATTAATTCTATCGTATGACCTTAATGTTTATCACAAAATAATTGATGATTTTGATCTTGATAACAAAGCTTATGTCTCGACTTTTAATGAAAACGTTCTTTTCTCTTTAAAGAATGAAAATTTATCTTATGAAAATTTTCTCTCACTTCAGTTAGCCGTGAAAAAAATGTCTCTTTATTTTCCTCATAATAAACAGTTTAAAAATTTATTTGATCTTTTCCAAGAGATCCAAGTTTTAACAGAAGAAAATCTTGATCCTTTAAATTTTAGCCCATCCGAAAAATCATATATTTTCCTTGCAGGCCGATTAATAGCTGATAACGGAGCAAACTTTGTGAAAAATAAAAAAATACAAAATTTAGTTAAATTTTATGTGGTGAAATATAACTCTTTTAGTACAGACTCTTTTAATTCACACAAATTTTATCTAACCGGCCAATGTGAAACTCCGATTTATACCCCTTTAATATTACAAAACTACAGCGAGCAACGCATTCCTTTGTTTAAACAAGGCTGTAACTTTGATCAACAGTACACTTGGGGCAAAAATCTAGTTTCTGAGCATTTTAAACAGAATAAAACTAAATATCTTTGGGGTATTGGATTAACTGCAGGTTTGATTTTATTAAATAAATACGATGTCATTATTAGTTTCTAACAATGACATCTCCATCAAAAATAACTTCTAGAATCTTATCTTCGGTAAATTTTGTGGTGCACTCGCCACCCCAATCTGTTGGATAGCGATGGTAGTGCATCCAATCGTCTTTAAACTGTGGGATTTTTGTTTCTTTAAATTTAAGTAAGGCCTCTCTATTTCGCATCAACAAAGGTGGCTCAATTGGAGAGTCAGAACCAAAACTCAGCTTGATTTTATTTTTACGAAAGAGCTCCCACTGAAACACTCTCTCTTCATAATGATGAATTTGATCAACCAGCATGGCATAATCAGAAAGCAACTGACAAGGTTGCATATGCACAGTCACGTGCAAAGGTTTTAAAAGTAGTAAAGTTTCAAGCTTTACAATTTGAGCGTGTTCTATATGAATTTTACCTAATAACCCCTCAGCCGAAACCTCACGCGCAGCTTCTGCTGCGATATGCACAGCCTCATCGCCTATCGCATGTATGGCAATCTCCATTCTGTGCGCCCAACAAAATTTAATTGCGCTTGCAATATCCTCTTTAGACCAAATCAAAATCCCTTTGTTAACACTGCCTTTATAAAAGTCTGAAAGATAAGCCGTTTTGGAACCCACAGATCCATCAATGAAAATTTTTAACCCTTTAACCTTTAAATAAGGACTAGAGTGACTCACACAATTTTGATACTCATCATAACCTCTGTTTAAATCACGAACCGATTCAACAGTGATGAAAGCTTCGCAATAAATATTCAGCTGTTTATTTTCAGTCAATTTTTTCTGAAGTTTCCATTGACGATAACTCATAGAAAGATCACGAACATGAGTGAAACCACCTTGATTAAATATTTCACCTGCACGGATTAAAAATGATTCAAGTTGATGGTCAGTATAGTCCGGCAACATCATTAAAGCTTGTATATGAGCTTGATCAAAAAGAACACCCGTAGGCTCTCCTTGATTATCACGAGCAATTCGTCCTCCTTGAGGATCTTTTTTCAAATCATAACCTTGATCGCTTAATATTTTCAAAGCACGTGAATTCAACCAGCTTGCATGCCCATCTACACGCGATAAAAAAACAGGAGTATCTGGAAAAACCTCATCAAGCTCATCTTTATGCGGCCATGGTTTTCCTTCCCAAAGCTCATGATTCCAACCAAACCCCACTAACCACTCACCTCTAAAGTGCTCTGGCTTAATCAATAAAGATTTAACATCTTTTGCACTTTTAAGATGTCTTAAAGATAACTCAAAGGCCGTCTGACCAGTGGCTAAAAAATGAGTATGACTATCGTAACAGTAACGGATGGAATTCAATGGCTGCATAAATCTCTTTTAACAGAGATTTTTAAAATAAAAAAGGCAGATTAGTTAATTCTGCCTTCTGTTTTTAAATTTTAAGGTTATGCCAACTATCTTCCAGTCGAAGTTGGGACAGTGACCTGCGTTCCTGTGCCCGGATTCGTCGGATAAGTTGGGTATGTAGGATATGTTGTTGCTGTACCAGTAGGAATAAATGTTGGAGCTTGCGATCCTAATGATCCCCCTACACCAGTTGTTCCACCATTATAATATCCACCACTCAAATCAGCTCCATAGTAGGCACCTGAATACACCATTTGCAGCCTCATCTGCAGTGAAGCTATCTCTTGCTGTATTTGAAAAGCTTGCTGTTGAGCTTGCATTTGTCGTTGATACTGCTGTTGCTGCGCTTGCACTTGAGCTTGATAATATTGCTGTTGCATCTGCTGCTGCATTTGGTATTGCTGCATTAGCTGCTGTGCCATTTGCTGCTGCATTTGTAATAACTGCATTTGATATTGCGGATTATTTATAACTGTACCAATGTTTGCCATATATCCAGTATTCATTGGCATACCTGTATTCATCGGAATACCCATGTTCATTTGCATTCCCATATTCATCGGTACACCCATGTTCATCTGAAAACCTGTATTACATGGATACGTGATACACATAGATGTCATGTTCCCCATATTGCTCATGTAGCCCATATTCGCCATAAATCCCATATTCGCCATAAATCCCATATTGGCCATGTAACCCATATTATTCATGTAGCCCATGTTGGACATATAACCACCATTTGTCATGGCATTGAAAGCATAGCCTGTATTGAAACCACCTGGCCATCCGCCATTAGGTCCTGCGAACATTCCACCAGGCCCATAACCTGGTAAATACATTCCTCCACCCCATGGAGAGCCGTACATATTTTGCGGATATCCAAAAGCTCCACCCATATTCGCATAAGGACCATATGCTCCCATTGGACCGCCGAAAGGGCCATTCATCCCTCCCATAGATCCATACGGGTTACCAGTTCCACCAATGCCAGCACCACAACCGAAACCACCTATTCCAGTTCCACCGTTTACAGCACCATACACACCAGCTAAAACGTAAGGCGCGCCCATTGAAACAGCTGTTGGATAACCTTGTTGTGATGGATAACCCAATTGTGCATTTTGCTCCATAACAGCTTGGTCATATTTTTTACCAACCATACCTAAAGCTAAACCAATACCTAAGTTTCCGAGGATGTAACCCCAGTCACGTTTTTGTGATGAGTACGTGTATCCACGGCCTTCAGCTGCGCACTCTGGACAATCACCTTCAGTTTGATTTGCTAAACGATACTCTCTTTCTAATTGCGCTCTTTCTTGCGCATCAGAAATTGCATACTCACGATCTTCAATTTCGCGCTCAAGTCTCTCGATTTTATCTTGAATTTGATCTTTTTTAATCTTGTTTTTTCTGTAGTCAGCTAAAATTTTACCGCACTCACTCGTCGAGTACGCACTGGATTTGCGTTCTTCTGGCCATAATGCTTGATCACCGCATATTGAAGGGGACACTGCACCTGCTGAACTTTTTGATTTAGCTGTACAATATCCACCACCGTTGGAAGTCACCCATTTGTTTTGAAGTCTTTCTGGAACATCATCTTTATTGCCGCAGTTTGTGCTCGTTATGGCATTGCTAATATCTGCAGGTATAGGTTCACCGTTTTGATCCACGATCTGTGCTGCAGATTGCCCTGTAGAACTCGTAGCATTGCATGACGGAGTTTTATAGTTGCCGCATTGATTGTCTTTTTCTATATGTGTCGACAATAAAAAATCCAGAATTTCACTATCAAATTGACGTTCTAACTTACGTTGAGCGAATTCCATTTCTCTTTCAGATTTAGCTTTATCTGACTCAAGTTTTTTGAGTTGTAGCTGCAAGGCAGAGATTTTTTTATTCGCTGCTTTTTCTTCATCGGATACGCTTGTCGTGTTAGTTCCTTGTTTTGTAGGGTATTGACATCCTTGCATTCCGCCCCAATATCCCGAACCCCACATACCAGCAGATCCGCCCATGTTCGCATAGGCGCCACCGCCCGTTATAAACTGAGCTTGAACATTTTCACCTATTCCAAATACGAAAGTGCTTAACACAAAAGCCAAGGCATTTGTGAGTGAAAACCTTATTATATTTTTATACGACATACGTGTCTCCCAAAAAATAGATAGATACACTTCTAACTTTTACATCGTATCACTTTTCGACAGGTCTAAGCGACTATTAGAGAGTCTAGAAGCTAAAAATAGTCTAAGGTCAATAGTCTAAAGTTCAGGTACCTGACTCAGTCATAATAATCAATAGACCATAAATATCTTAAAGTTATAACATCAACACATATGATAACTGATGTAATAGAAAAACCTAAATTGTTGTTCCTCGACGATGAAGTGAACAACCTCGATGCACTCGAGCGTCTTTTAAGAAAAAAATTTCTAGTTTTAAAAGCCTCGACACCTCACGAAGCTTTTAGTTATCTCGACCAAAATCCAGATATCAGTATTATCATTTCAGACCAAAGAATGCCTTTAATCAGCGGGACTGAGTTTTTAGAAAAATCCATCGTTACACATCCTGAAAGCATCAGAATCCTTCTTACGGGATATACGGATATAGAATCTGTTATTGATGCCATAAATAAAGGGCAAATTTATAAGTACATCACTAAGCCTTGGGACCCTGTTGATCTTCAACAAAGTTTGGACAATGCTTACGAAAAACTATCTTTAAGACGTGAACTTAAATCAAAGAATGCAGCTCTAGAGCAAGCTCTTTGGGAACTTCAATCACTTGACCGAACCAAATCCCAGTTCATGATCTTGATTAATCACGAGCTTAAAACTCCCTTAACATCCATTTTAAGTTTCGGAGGGTTACTGAATGAAACACCTCTCTCAGACGAGCAAAAACTTTTTACGGAAAGAATTCTCAAATCTGCTGATAAACTAAAAAATATTATCGATGATGTTCTTTTAATAGTTAAGGGGGAACTTAATCAAATCCCTGTTAAATATGAGACGGTAAAATTAGATTCATTGTTTTTATCGTTACCTGAAGACATTCAAAAAATGATTAACACTAAAAAGCAGACTTTAAATATAGATCTACAGTGCGAAAGCGTTCAAGCTGATGCACATTATTTAAAAATGTTGATCTACAGAGCCTTACATAATGCCACTAAATTTGCCAGTGCCCAAAGTGTAATTAACATCAGATCAAATGTTAAGGGTCAGATGTGTATGCTTGAAATCCAAAATCAAGGACCACAAATTTCACAAAGTGTATTGGATAAAATTCTAAAGCCATTTACTTTAGACGAAAATGTCATGAACCACTCTGTAGGAATGGGTCTAGGGCTTACAATATGCCAAACGCTTCTTAAATCACATAATGGATACCTTGAGATAAACAATACTGAATCCGGAGTATCTGTTCGGTTTTACATTCCTCAAATCCGGTAATAGAATTAAAAATCAAAAACATTAGACTTTTATTTGGCCTGTAATTCGCTAATTAAAAGCTTATGAAACACTCAAAGATCTTAAAACAATTAACTTTCATTTTATGTTTTTTACTCCTGGATCTGCCTTTGGCTTTAAGTGCGCCAGATTTTATTATCGAGATCGGCGAAGATCACACCATAAATCATGTTAAAGAAAAAGTTTGGATTGAAAATTCAAAAATACTATCTGTAGTTCCTTATGGCACTGGCGTGAGAATCAAGCCATCTTCCCTAGGTAAATCTAAAATTAAAATAGATAAAAAAGAATACTCTGTCATGATCATTCCTTCAGGCTTTAAAAGCTCTTATAAAACTTGGGAAGCTCTGGTCAGGAAAAGCCCTTATCTTGATCTCAGTTTTTGCGAGCAAACAATTTGCCTCAAAGGAGACGTACTCAATCTTAAACAATTTGAAGACATCATGAAAACCATGGATGACAAACAAGCCCAACTTTTTTTAAAACTTAACGTATCAAAAAAAATTTCTTCAGAAATAGAAAAGTGGTACGAAAGTTACTTTCGAAACCATGAAATGACTCCACCTAAAATTGTATTCGATTCTAACCCGTGGAAAGCCATCCTTTCATCTAAAGATGAAAATACAGCAAATAATCAATTAGCCCATCAAGTTGGACTTTTTACGCAGGAAAATAAAAATAAGATTGAAATCTCAGACAATGTCAAAGTTTCTGTTCAATTTATCGAAGTTAAAAAAAGCTTCAGTCAAAATTTGGGAATCAGTTGGCCAAGCTCTTATCCGGCCCAAATAAAACATGATGGAGTTGAACTTGAAAATAATATTCTTGCCGAAATCAGAGCCTCAGAAAGTAAAGGCGAATCAAAAGTAATAGCAAGTCCAAACCTTATTTGTAAAAATGGCAAAGAAGCTGATTTTTTAGCTGGCGGAGAAATCCCAATTAAAACTTTCAGTTTTAAATCAGAAGGTCTTATTTGGAAGACTTACGGTATACGTCTGAAAATAAAACCACAGATTGATCCTTTAGGTCAAATAAGCCTGCAAATTGAAACTGAAGTCTCTACTCCTGACGCCAGTAAAGCCATCGATGGTATACCAGCCATGCAAACTAGCAAAGTTTCAAGCCACTTTGATTTAACTCAATCTAAAACCATCATCTTATCTGGCTTAATTCAAAATGATATAGCTCAACACAAAGATGGATTGCCATTTTTATCTCGCATACCAATGCTCGGGCAATTGTTTGCAAGCAAAGGCTTTCAAGAAAATCAAACTGAATTAATCATCTTAGTCACACCTGAAATTTACAGATAACATGCAATACGAAAAGCTTAAAAATATTTTTCACAAAATCCGTGAAGACAGAAATCATATTCTTTCTTCAGAAATGGACCTTCAACATGGCATAAGCCTTAAAGAGTCCTTTATAAACTCATCTTTACAAAAAAATATTGAAAACCTGAAACAAGAAGATCAAACCCGTATCATGAATGAACTGAATGGATTTGGACCTTTACAATCCTTATTAGAAGATGACAGCATAACTGAAATTCTCATCAATCAACATGATCAGATTTATTTTGAACAAAATGGAAACTTACTTAAGCATACAGACTGCTTTTTTGATAGAGAAAGTTATTTGCTCTTCATTGAGCGGCTTTGCCAACTTTGCAGAACATATATTAATTACGATAAGCCCTTTATCGAGCATCAATTAGGTCTTCTTCGTATCACAGCTATTTTTCCAGAGCTTTCGCGGGGCGAGTACATTGTCTCTATCCGAAAGCAGCCTAAGTCTTTTTGGACATTAGATAAACTTTTTTCTACTTCTTGGGCCACAGCAGATGAATTGGAAACATTAAAGAACATCATAACTCAAAGAAAAAATTTTATCGTAGTGGGTGGAACTGGATCTGGTAAAACAAGCTTTCTTCAATCCGCAATTCATCAAATAGCCACGACAGATCAAAGACTCCTTATCATTGAAGATACGCAAGAGCTTCATCCCATTGCTGAGCGAAGCACATCTTTACTAACCCGTCATGATTCGACTGGAAAAACCCCGAACATCACGATGAATGATTTAATAAAAAAAGCCCTCCGCTTAAGGCCCGATCGTATCTGCGTAGGTGAAATCAGGGGTGATGAGGCTACAGCTCTGCTCATGGCTTTAGCTACAGGCCATGATGGAAGTTTTGGTTCTATTCATGCGCGTACGGCTCATGAGGCACTTTTACGTCTAGAGATGTTAATTCAAATGGGTGCGCCACAGTGGTCGTTGCATTCTATTCGGAGATTGATTGGTTTAACGATCCAAAATATTATTGTCGTCGAAAAAAAAGATGGAAAACGTAAATTACAAGGTATTTATGAAATCTCTTCAGTTGAAGAACATGGTGTAACTCTTCAACAAGTTTAAATATTGCTTTGCGAAGTAACATCGTAAATTTATTAAAGACAGTGACTCATCTAAATTAAATCACTGTCTTTTAAAGAAATTAATCTTGTGCGTTGATAAGCTTTTCAGCCTGAGCATTAAGCTTAATACCCACTTCGTTCAGCTGATCTCGACTTACAGGACTTGGACAATCAGACATCAAGCAAGAAGCTTGCGCTGTTTTTGGAAACGCAATCACTTCACGGATAGCTTCTGTTTGTGTAAGTAACATCACTAAACGATCCATACCCCATGCAATACCACCGTGTGGAGGTGTTCCATATTTTAAAGCTTCTAAGAAAAATCCAAATTTATTTTTAGCTTCTTCTTCAGTTAAACCTAATAAACGGAAAACCGCTTGTTGGATCTCATTTCTATAAACACGTATTGAGCCCCCACCCATTTCATAACCATTACAAACTAAATCATAGGCTTTAGCTAACATATATGGATAAGCTTTTTCGTTGTTCTTGATCATATCCTCAAAATACTCATCAGTCGGAGACGTAAAAGGATGATGGCGTGAGAACCAACGCTTATCTTCTGGGAAGTACTCAAGTAACGGAAAGTCTACAACCCATAAAAAGTTATACTTAGAAAAATCTATGAGCTTCAACTCGCGCCCTAAATGTAATCTTAAAGCTGAAAGAGCCGCACATGCAGGATCAAAATCATCTGCAACGATTAGTCCGCAATCATTGGCCGTGCATCCAAGGCTTGTGAAAATTTCTTTCAATTTCTCAGGCGTAAAAAATTTAGAGATCGGAGAGCTGATCGCACCGTCTGCATCTTGCTTCATCCACACTAAACCTTTAGCTCCATTTTTTTTAGCTAAATCAGTTAATTTATCAAATTGACCACGTGTGAACGCCGCTCCTCCAGGAACACATAAACCTCGCACAATACCACCACGAGATAAAGCATCATCAAAAACTTTGAATCCTGACTGATTAAGCGTCTGGCTTAAATCCTGAATCTCCATTCCAAAACGAGTGTCTGGTTTATCTGATCCGTAGCGATTCATGGCTTCGAAATAAGTCATGCGAGGTAATTTTGCGACCTCAATGCCCTTAATTTCTTTCCAGATGTGACGAAGCATTTTTTCATTTAAATCTAAAAC
>JBKBTW010000214.1:0-3706 GCA_046291245.1 Pseudobdellovibrio sp.
TTTAAAATGAATTTTAGTTAGATATTAATGCGGCTAACGCCGCAAATGGATTAGCTCGTCTTTTTTGCGAAGTACTTACTGAGCAAGAATGATTAAGAAAATTTAGTTTTTTGTTTACAACCGATCAGCTTATTCTTTTGATTTAAAAGGTGTAAATTTCAAATAAGAAAAACTCTTAGGTCATGCAGTCAGTTACAATATTCCGATAATTATAGGATTTTGAAAGTTAAAGATTTGATTTTACTCATGATTTGTCAAAAAAATGGTGCCCAGTGAGGGAGTCGAACCCCCATGCCTCGCGGCGCTAGGTTCTAAGCCTAGTGTGTCTGCCAATTCCACCAACTGGGCAAGGTGCTTCAATGAAGCGAGTAGACGGTTAAATTAACCGTCTTTATTTTAAAAAACAATAATTATTTTTTAAAAAATAATTATCAATGACGGTTTATTTTTCGCTGATTAATTTTTTGTACTCAGGAGCTCTAATAAGATTAGCTAACTCTTTTTCTGAATCCATTTCGATGCGCACTAACCAACCATCGTTATTTGGGTCATCATTTAATGAGGCAGGATCATCTAGTAACGCTGAGTTAACCTCAATAACAGTGCCCGAAACAGGAGCATATAGGTCAGAAACTGCTTTAACTGACTCGACAACGCCAAAAGTTTGATTTTGTGTTACTTTTTGGCCTTCTTCTGGAAGGTCAACGTAAACAACTTCTCCTAATTGATCTTGTGCAAACTCAGTAATACCAACAGTCACGATATTCTCGTCAACTTGTGCCCACTCGTGATCTTTAGTGTAATATAAATCTTCAGGAATATGAAATGCCATAAATAGCTCCTCTGTACTTTAATAAAATCTTACAAATTTAATAGGCCGTTTAAGTTTTATTTACAAACGGTGTTTTTACAACGACAGCTTTAACAAGCTTTCCGCGAATGTCTACGAAAATTTCAGAACCTTCTGCAGAATATGAAGCCTCGACGTAACCTATGCCAATAGCTTCATCAAGAGTCGGGGATTGAGTTCCACTTGTTGTGAAACCGATCTTTTCTCCTGCTGAAGTTTTAATCTCATAGCCCTGTCTTGGGATTCCGCGCTCTTGCATTTTGTAGCCAATCAATTTCTTTTCTAATCCCTGTTCTTTAACGGCTAAAATTTTAGATTTGCCTAAAAAATCTTTAGCTTGGGGCTTGATAACCCACCCAAGTCCAGCTTCGTAGGGATTTAATTCATCATTGATCTCGTGACCGTACAAAGAGTATTTCATTTCGGTTCTTAATGTGTCACGAGCTCCCAATCCTACAGGTTGCGGTTTTAAAGGGTGTTGCACTAAAGCATTCCAAAGTGTTGATGTGGCAGAAGCCTCAATAAAGACTTCGCAGCCCATCTCACCTGTGTAACCCGTTGTCGCGATGAGGACATTGGCATTTTTAAATTTTATAGCTTTAATTTCGTTACGCTTCATTGTGCTTGGTTTAATTTCAGGAAACAAAGCATCACATAGCTCCAAAGCTTTGGGTCCTTGAATCGCAATTTGCCCCCAAAGAGAAGACTCATCGGTCATATCAGCACCTTTGTTGTTTTGAGTCATCCATGCAAAGTCTTTATCTTTGTTAGAAGCGTTGACGCAGACTAAGTAATCTTCATTTTTTGTAAGGCAATAAATAAAAATATCATCAACTAAACCACCTTGATCGTTAGGCAACAAAGAGTAATGGGCTTGTCCGGATTCTAACTTAGAAACATCATTTGTTGTGAGCCATTGAAGAGCATCCAAAGCTTTAGGGCCTTTTACGCGAATCTCGCCCATGTGTGAAACATCAAATAACCCAATATGTTCACGACAAGCCTTATGCTCTTCTTTAAGGCCAATATACTGCACAGGCATTTGCCAACCGGCAAAGTCAACAATGCGGGCGTTTAAAGCAACATGATCATTAAACAAGGGAGTTTTTAAAGAAGTATTTGTGTTTGTCATAGTGACTCACAAAGTAGCTCTTAGACCTAGTTGAATCAAGAAATTTCAGATATAATACGGTGTATGGATGATGGTCATATTTTATCACTTGCGACAATTTCTTTAGCAATAATTCTGTTTTTTGTTTTAACTCTAGGTGGCGTGATGATTTATGTGTTTTTTCGTAGGCCAGATTTGCAGTCGGATCTAGTGCCCGAAAAAAACAAAGAGAGTCAAGCCTACGAAAAAAAATCTCAAAGAAAATGTATTTAGAGAGTTCTATCGACGGCTATTTAAATTTTATTGATCCAATATTATTTTGAATAGGGTTTCAAATTTTCAACAAGTCTGATTTCATTAGATTTTTTTTCTACGTTATCTGGCAAGGCCACAAGCTCACCGCGGGGAATGATTTGTGGTTCTTTGGTTTTATGTAACCAAGCCAAAAATTCTCTTTCACTGGGCGCGGGCGAAAGATTGCGGCATATGAGTTGTCGTGTTTTTCCTTTTTCTGGGAGCGAGTCTCCTACAATGCGTGCATAATTTTTTAAATGTGCAGGCGGTGGTGTTTTTGAAGCGAGAAGATAGCTAGTTGTGATGGTTCGGTTTTTAAAAGGTAAAAAACTTTCAGTTTTAGTGAACCACTCAGGAGCATGAACATGAAAGCGATCATGACACCAATCTGTTTTTGAGTGTACAAGCAAAGGACAAGCATTTTGATGCGTGCACGGTGCCCAGATATAATATTTTTTTTGAATGAGCTCTTGTCTGAGTTTTAAAAGCTTGCGGCCATCATCTTGAGTTGAAGGTTCTAAGATCATGATTTGTGGAAACTGCTCGTGCCCTTCAGGAAGCGAGGAGCCCATTTCAGTCAGGCTGTATGAAAAAACTAAAAGAGATTTTTGATAATTAATGTTTAAATTTTTAAGCTTTAGTTGAGTTAAATATTGGGACGACTTGAGGTTTGTTTTTAAATCAGCAAAAGCGGATAAGGCATCAGGGGAGCGATCAATTAATATTTGTTGCGTGATATGCGATAACTCATGAGCTAAAGCTAAAGATGCGGTTCCGGGGCCACATCCCCAATCTACAGTGGTGTTGATATCTTGAAAGAAACCGATTTCAAATCCGCGTTGAATGACCTGCTGATTGCGAATGTAGTTAAGCGGAAGGTAATAATAGCGATAAGCGATTTTGCAAAAATCTTGATCCCAAGGTGTATGTCCGTCTGGATTATGAACAAAAAAATCAGAAAGTTTTTTGATATGATCTGCAAGAGCCATGTGTTGGAGTTTGGGCTCTTGCAGTAAGGAAAAAATAGTCGCAATGGGAGAGTTATCGGTCATTCAGATATAATTACTGTAAACACTGATTTACGCAACTTTGATTTACCATGGCAATTTTTGGAGAAAGACAATCTTTAGAACCAGTGTGTCTTATAATTCCGTATGTAGAGCTAGGTGTAGCCACATTTTTGTTGCTGAAATACGCTTGGCACACAGCTTTACCTATACCTTTGAAAGCTTCCATCATTTTAGAAGATTCTTTTAAGTAATCCTTGGCTACGTAGCGGTTTAAACCAATACCATTTTTACTAGGTGAGCTTTGGCTCACTACAAAATCAAAATATTTAGAATCTAAAGAGCTACAGTCATTAATGGATTTTAATCTCTTGATTCCAAATGGATCTGCACCGACTTTATCCACAATCACCACGTGACCGCTGACCGCAACTATGTCTCCAG
>JBKBTW010000215.1:0-3665 GCA_046291245.1 Pseudobdellovibrio sp.
ATATAATTGACTCACGTTCAACGACATTGAGTTTTGATTTTGAGATTTTACATTTGAGCCATACTTTCCTGAGCCGTCATTTAAACCGCCACCAATGATAGAACCTAACTGTGAGTTCTTTTATGCTGTTTTTTGTCTTGGAATAATATAAAAACGACTCACAATATTTACACCATCAGAACCAATAATTTTTGGCTGAAGATACAAAAAGTTCAAAGCATAACTCTTACCTTCTTTTTCAGACGCTAAACTTGTACTGTTAACCGATGTATATTCAATACGATACCCACCCGTCCAATCGATTGAGATCGCATGCGCAACCGAAGTACTAAATGCTGTCGCCGCAATAAGACTTTTAATAACAAAATTGTTTATCTTCATAGTTCCACCTGACTTTAAAAGTTTAAATTTATTGAGTTATACCAAGAATATCTGCTTCACGTACGATATGCAGATCTTCATTATTGAAATTAACTTTTGTACTCACGTACTCAGAAAAAAGTACGACATCACCGATTTTAACATCTAGTTGCTGTAAATGTCCTTTTTTAGAAAAGGCTCCTTGTCCTACTGCTAACACTTCACCTTTAAGATATCCTTCGGTTGAAGTTACTACATCTGGCAAAATAATGCCGCCTGCAGAAATTTTTTGAGGCTCGTGTACGCGAATCACAATTCTGTCAGCTAAAGGAGTGATAGCCTTAGAGTAATCGATTTTAGATTTTGAAGAAGTAACTGACTCAATTTTTTTAACTATGTTCTTAGCAGTTTTTTTTACAGAACTTACAATTTTTGATGCAACTGATTTCTTTTTATTAAATGCATTTTTATTTGAAACTTTTTTTACTGCTTTAGCCGAAGAGGCTTTAGTTGCCTTAACAGGGCTTGATTTTTTAAATGCCTTTTTTAAAGATGGCTTTTTCTTGGCTGCTACTGGTTTTATTTTTGATTTTGCAGAAGCTTTTTTAGCTTTAGCATTTTTTGCAAAAGAATTAGATTTTTTTACATTTTTAGCTGTCTTAGCTGCTTTCTTAACTGACTTTTTAGCCACGGCGGTTTTTCTCCTCTTCATAGTATTTTCTATATAAAATATCCCACTCAGTTGTGCCTTCCATGACATTTCTTTTTAATGAAGCTACTTTTTCTCTCGCTTTAACATCAATTTCTGCATCCTCTTTCACAAATGACACTATAGCTTTTTTAGCAACCTTTAAGGCTTCATCATCATCACTGAAATCAACAATATCATCTCCCCAAACTTTGTCCGTAATTAAACGTGCCCAGTGAGATTGGCGCTCTTCAGATAAAATCATAAAACCACCTTTTTCTCTTTAGCTAATTTTTGTTTAAGAAGATGAAACATTTTTCCACGCTGAAATTCTTGACCTTGCTTTTCCATTTGGTCCATCAAACCATGAACCTCTTTCTCAAGCTCTGCTTCATGTTGTAACTCTAGCATAATTGTATCTTTGATGGTCTGCAAAACGACCTTCTCTTCAACCTTTAAAGTTATAAGATTTTGGATCTTCCATTGATTTAAAATTTTTTCAGATAGTCTTTGTATTTGACTTGCAGTGAGCTTCATCATTTTATTAACTTATGTCCTTTTCAATATTTTATAAATCAAAACTATTAAAAACTACTTTTTTCGTTTTCTCAAGTGCTATATCTATTACCACTTACGCCATAGATTTGCCTGCCAACAAGCTTGAACAAGAATTTGAAAATAAACTTTCTTCGCAATCAATTCTTCAATCCACAAAATACTACGCACGTGGTCTTACCTATCAAGTTAATCAAAAATGGGATGAGGCTGCTGCAATAGAAACATTTTCCAACAAAGGCTATAGACGCAGAGAGCCTGAACAAGCCATATTATCAGGCGATTTTGTTTCTTTTTCCACACAAGCCTGCAGCAACACTTTCAGTCTAAGCCTGCTACAGGATTCAACATGTTTTCATTGGAAAAATTCATCCAACCAAGAGGCCTATGTCGTTGTTGTTTATCAAAATATCATTCAACAGATTTTCAAACTTGATCCTATACACGCCGTAAACACTGCACAAACTGATCCCGTTTTAGTTGCACAATTTAGAAATAATGAACCTCTCATGCAAATCGAGCATAAAATTGCAGACTACCCAGTCCAGTGCTTAAACGCAGTTATGGCTATTGAAGATAATGATTTTCTCGAACACTCTGGTGTAAGTATCTCAGGCCTTGCACGAGCTGTTATTAAAAATATTACCTCTTTAAGAAAAGCTCAAGGTGGCAGCACCATCACCCAACAGTTGGTCAAAAATTATTTTCTGACACCAGAAAAAACCTACACGCGCAAACTTAAAGAACTCTATATGGCTATCAAACTTGAGTCTAAATGGAGTAAAGACGAAATCCTTCAAACATACTTAAATGTAATTTATATGGGACAAAATGGAGCCTTTCAAGTGCGAGGATTTGGTGCGGCCAGCCAGTATTACTTTAACAAACCCGTGACTAAACTTAATCTTTCAGAATGCGCTTTACTCGCGGCTATAATTAATAATCCTGGTTTAAATAATCCTTGGAAAAAAACTGAAAAATCGCAATCAAGAAGGTCTTTAGTTTTAACAAAAATGTATGAGCTCAAACTGATTTCAGAAAAAGAGCTCACTGATGCAAAATCAGCCTCCATGCCTGCACCCAATAAATCAATTGCAGCGGAAACAGCACCTTATTTTTTTGAAGCCGTTAGAATGCAAGCTACAGAACACGGGCTTCCCATTGTTGGAACAACTTTTTACACCAGCCTGGACCTGAAACAACAAGATATAGCCCAAAAAAGTTTACAAGAGGGTATAAAATCTCTGACTGCAAGTAAAAAAAGTTTAGCTCAAAAAAAAGAAAAGGGATTTGAACTTCAAGGCGTAGTCATATCAGCTGAACAGAACACTGGATTGATCACTACTTTTGTTGGCGGACAAAGCTTTAAACAATCTCAATTTAACAGGGCTTTGTACAGCAAAAGACAAATCGGCTCTCTTATAAAACCTTTTGTTTACTTAACAGGTTTGGAGTACGGAATAGAGTCAGAAAAAAATATAACACCAACAACTCTTCTCAATGATCAGGCGTTTGAATGGAAATATGATCGCAACAAGTCTTGGAAACCTGAGAATTACGATCGTAAATTTAGAGGGGAAATCCCCTATTTTTACGCTTTAAAAGAAAGTTTAAACTCCCCCACTGCTCAAATCGCACATGATGTCACCTTACCAAAACTCATAGAAACTTGTCATGCCCTAGGTCTCTCTTCTGAGATAGCAGAGCTTCCATCTTCTTCACTTGGAGCTTCTCAACACACTCCTCTTGAGGTTTTACAAGCGTACTCGAATATTGCACGCTTTGGTCGCACACAAAACTTATCTTTTATTGAAAAAGCTTTAGATGAGGAAGGTCATCTTCTATACGAATACAAACCTGAACAGATACAAAAAACCGATGAAACCAAAACAGCTGTTTTAGTTGGAATGATGAAAGAGTCATTAAATACAGGAACAGCAAAAGCCGTACGCCCTCTGGGTTTTTCTAAAATTGCAGCAGGCAAAACAGGGACTACCTCTGATGGAAAAGATGTGTGGTTTGCAGGTTTTACTCCTCAAGTGACATCAGTTGTTTGGCTGGG
>JBKBTW010000216.1:0-3658 GCA_046291245.1 Pseudobdellovibrio sp.
GAATATCCATGCCGTCGTTCACCTTCTGTGTATCAGGCTGGCGTTGCAAGGTTTCAGAAAGCCTTTTATCCAATTCTTTTAAAATAAGGGCAGGCTCAGTAATGAGATTTTCTTTAATTATAGCAGCGTCAGATTCAGGTTTTGCATGATAATTTTGATAAACTGGAATTGTTGAATTATTGAAGCCGATGTCTTTTAAAAAGATGCGCATGTTTTCTTCAGCGGGCTTCATTAGGTCACAATGAAATGGAGCTGACACTTGCAGTGGAATAAGTTTAGCTCTACGAGGCTCTTCCAGTCCATTTTGTTTGAAAATTTCAGAGTTAAAATTATCTTTGAGCCAGTTTAAGGCCTGCAAATTTCCGCTGATAACAATTTGCCCATCGCAATTAAAATTAGCCGGATTAACAGGTTTAAAGCCTGATTTTTCTTCTGTGTATTTACAGAGGAAATTAACTTGGTCTTCTGTAAGTCCAAGGGTAGCAGTCATCCCCCCAAGTCCTACAGGAACTGCTGATTGCATAAATTGACCACGCGCTCGCACGGATTTAACAGCATCTGAAAACTTTAAAACTCCACCTGTTACTAAAGATGCATATTCGCCGATAGAGTGACCTGCTGTAGCGACTGGTTTTACACCAAAAACAGATTGTAAAACTTGAGCTGTTGCTGTTGATGTGGTTAAAAGAGCAGGCTGAGTGTTCTCTGTTAAAGACAGGTCTTGCTCGCTTCCATAAAAACATAATTTTTTCATGTCTATTGAAAGAGCATCACTTGCTTCTTCGTAAACAGCGCGTGCAATGGAAAACTCGTTAAATAAAAATTGTCCCATCCCTGGAGCTTGACTGCCTTGTCCGGGATAAATAAATGAAAAAGCCATTTTTCACTCCTTATAAAAAATGTAAGATTTAAAATCTAAGAAGCATTGAGCCCGAAGTTAATCCAGCTCCAAATGCTGTAAGCAATATAAGTTGTCCGCGTTTAATACGGCCATCTCTATAAGCCATATCAAAAGCTATAGGCACTGAGGCTGCAGAGGTGTTACCAGTTTCATGCACCGTGGATACAACTTTACTCATCGGAAAATCGAATTGATTCGCCACCGCTTCAGTAATGCGTAAATTAGCTTGATGAGGAACAACCCAATCCACTTGATCGGCTGTGTATCCAGCTGAAGAAAGGGCTTCATTGCAACACGCCGCCATTGTGCGGGTTGCATTTTTGAAGATCTCTTTGCCCTTCATTTTCATGTAGGCTGAACCATTTTCTAGAGCCTCTTTTGTAAATGGAACTTTAGTTCCGCCAGCTTCAAGCCAAAGTAAATCGGCATGACCACCTTCAGCGTGGCAATGACCAGTCAAAATAACATTATTCTCAGTTTCGCCCGCACGAGAAACAACAAACGCTCCAGCTCCATCACCAAAAAGAATGCATGTTTCACGATCTTTATAATTCATCATCCGCGTAAGGTTTTCAGCGCCGCACACAAGAATATTTTTATAAACACCAGTTTTAATAAATTGATCTGCTATATGAAGGCTGTAGACAAAGCCGGAACAAGCGGCATTTAAATCAAATGCCATAACATTACGAGCTCCTAACTTAGCTTGGACCAAGCAGGCCGTTGCAGGCATTTTGTAATCACCAGAAAGTGTGGCAACAATAATGAGGTCGAGATCTTGAGCTGTCATTTTTGCATCTTCTAGCGCGGCAACAGCAGCTCTAACAATAAGATCAGATGTGCCTTCACCATCAGCGATGACATGACGTCTTTCGATTCCAGTTCTCTGGACTATCCAATCATGGGAAGTCTCGACCATTTTTTCAAGATCGTAATTAGTTAGAACTCTTTCAGGTAGGTAAGAGCCTATCCCCGATATCTTAGTATGATAGAGACTTTTTGTAGACATAAAATCTAAATTTAATCAGCTAAAAGCTTGATTACTTTTTAGCTTTAGCGGCGCTAATTTGTTTACCTTTGTAATAGAGTGCTCCATCAGCAGCCTTAAATGCTCTGTGTGGTCTTACTAACTCACCTGACTTTTTATCAATAGCCATTGCTGGTGCTTCTAATGCATCATGAGATCTTCTCATGTCACGGCGTGATTTCGATGTTTTTTTCTTTGGTGTAGGCATTTCATCCCCCGGTTAATTTATGTATCTAATAAATAAAGAGTTAAGTTATGGATTATCTTGTCTTAAAAGGCAAGCCAAACCTGATTAATTTATTTTTAAGCCTTTTAAAACGTCAAATGCGTTACTTTTCTTTTCTTCGCTCATTTTTTCATCATAGATAAAGGCATTTTTGTCGCTGCTTTTTACGGCAGTTTTGCAAGCTGGGTCATTGATGTCGTGTTTAGGGTTAAAAGGAATTGTAAGAGCAATAGCTTCGTGAAGATATTCTCCTAAATCAAAGATATCATTTGAATATTCAGTTACCCCTGGGCCATCTTCCTTGAGCTCGGAAACATGGTTTGATTTAGAAAATTGATTATTTTTTGCTTCATGTAGAGCTGGCACCAAAATTTCATGAAGTCTTGCATTTACTTTAAACTTAAAAGCATCGCCACATAAAGAGCAAAGTTCATCAGTTGCTGTATTCACAGAGCCTCGGACTTCATAATTTCTAGTTGTCAGAGGTTTAATGTGGACTCGAATATCATAACCAGAATTGTGAATTAAATCCTCTAAAGAGTCATTTAGCTCAGCCGTATTTCTGTTAAATGTATATTCTTTTCCTTCTTCTGGAATTTCATGTAATTTTATTTTCATAAGGGGTACTTTTTAAAATAAAAGTTTAGATAAAACAATAAGTTTAATAACTTACTCACAAAATTTAAACTTTTTATACAAACCTATCGAGAGGGTTTCCACCCATAATTAAAACTGATACTTATTCGGGGGTCTTTGCTTAGATTCCTAGGCACTTCATGTCTCAACCAGCTCTCAAAAAGAACTAAATCTCCCTCAGACGGTGAGATCTCAACAAATCGCTTGTTGCTTTTTGCACTTTTGAGCTTAGGTGGCGGTGTGTTCATCATCATTCCAAGTCTTGGGTCTTCAAACTTTATAGAACTGGCTTTTTTAGGAATCTGAAGATAAAAAGTTCCGCTTATAACGGATAAAGGATGGATATGGGCTGTGTGCTGAGCTCCTTCAGGCATAACATTAACCCAGCAATGAGTCATGGTTAAATCTTTAGGTTTTACGTCGTAATCGAGTCTAAGTATAAATTTCTGCAGATGTGTAGTTATTTCTTTTTCCAAATCTTTAAATGGGGTTCTGATGAGATGTAATTTATCGACAGAGCCGTAGCTTGTATAGCCTGAAACATAATTTTTTTCTGACCAAACGTGTCCTTGTAAGTCCGACGCTAGTAAATTTTCTACCTCATCTAAAAGTTCATTCATGAGTTTTAATTTTTTAGGTTTTGAAGTTAATTTGTCTTTGTAGATATGCGTAATAAAAGCTTGAATCATGACTGAAACTTATAACTTAGTCTTTTAAGAAAGTCTATGAGATGCAAAATTTAATCTTTAGGCTCTCTAACTTTGAGTAGGGGGCCGCAAAAAGTGTTACATTAAGAAAGTGTCAAAAGATTGTCCATCTTGGAATCTTCTGGTTTGATTTTTTAACTACAAAAACTTCAACCCTGAGG
>JBKBTW010000217.1:0-3577 GCA_046291245.1 Pseudobdellovibrio sp.
GGATCTCCGGCTGTGGTGTTTCCTTTAAAAAATAAATTTTTAAATCTTTCTTATTTTCAAACCGCAGAAGATTTTAATATCACGACAACTGGAGTGAGTTCTTCAGATCTAGAAATGATTATTTGGTCTGTGCTGGAAAAAACATTTTCAATGTTAAACATAAAACGTTCTGATTTACGTGGTCATTTAATTATTGATTCTCATATTCAATTTGGCGCAGGAATGGGGGCTTCGGCTACATTGGCTGTTGGTATTTCTCAGTTTTTCGGATATCTAGGCTTTTTAAATGAAGAGGTATTTTCATTTTCAAAAAAAATAGAAGATTTATTTCATGGAGAAAGCAGTGGGGTCGATGTTGCTATCGCCTTACATCAAAAGCCGTTGGTTTTTAAAAAGAATCAACCACATAAATTTTTAGATATTCCTCAGTTGCCAAAGTTGTTTTTATCTTACTCTGGTCAAAGAGGTGTGACTAAGGATTGTGTGACTAAAGTTAAGAATTTATTTTTAACTGATCCAGAACTAGCGCAAAAAATTGATGCTGATATGAAAGAGGTTGTCGAGGAGTATATAAAATCTGGTGGATTATGGAGTCAAGAAGAGTGGGTTAAATACATCTCTTTGGCTCAAAGTTGTTTTAAAAAATGGGGCTTAGTGCCAGAAGCTGTTCAAGCCCATATTGATACCTTGCTTGAGTCCGGAGCTTTAGCTTGCAAGATCACAGGCTCTGGGTTTGGTGGGTACGTCTTGAGTTTATGGGCAGAAGATTCAGATTTTGAAGAAGTATTGAAAAATATTAAAACTGAAATGATACCCGTTGTTTAGATATTTTATGAATTAAGGTGGCTTATGAAAAAGTTAGTTATTATTCCTACGTATAACGAAATTGAAAACATGAAGCTTTTGTTGCCAGAGCTTTTAAAATTAAAAAATCAATTTGATATTTTGATCGTGGATGACAGCTCGCCCGATGGGACAGCGGCGTATGTTGAGCAATATGCCGCGCAAGAAGAGCAAAGAGCTGCTGTCAGAAGAATCCATGTATTGTTGCGTAAACAAAAGCAAGGTTTAGGTAAAGCCTATATTGCAGGCTTTAAATGGGGATTAGAGAACGGTTACGATGTTTTAACAGAAATGGATGCTGACTTCTCGCACGCACCTCATCACTTAGATGAGTTACTTACGCTGATTGAAAAGCATGATGTTGTGATTGGCTCGCGTTATGTAGCCGGTGGCGGTACTGTTAATTGGGGATTTATCAGAAAATTGATTTCTCGCGGAGGTAGTTTGTACTCTCGAATAATTTTAGGATATCCGCTTAGAGATTGGACGGGTGGTTTTAACTGCTGGCGACGTGAAGTTTTAGAAGCTATTAATTTAGATGGTATTCAATCCAATGGTTATTCGTTTCAAATTGAACTTAAATATAAAGCTCTTAAGAAAGATTATGAAATTTTTGAAAGCCCCATCGTTTTTGAAGATCGTCGGATAGGGCAGAGTAAAATGTCTTTAAAAATAGTGATGGAAGCTTTTTATAAAGTTTGGCTTATTCGTGGTTATGGCTAGGGCTTGAGGTGTGACTTTTGTAGTTTTGATGCATTTTTCGCCCAATAAAACGAAGGATATTGCGTGTGGTCCTTTTAATCCATGAGCGTTGATGTTTACGACTGAATTTTTTACCCCAACTTTCAGAATTAGGTAATATCCAATAAAAAAATGGCAGAACAAGCCGGCGTGGCAGCCAACGTTTTAAATAATAAAATATTTCAGCGTCGAAACTAGCAGGTACCCATAAAGGTGGTTGTTCTGTGCGAATCACATTATAAATTAATTCCGCGATGGAGTCTGGTTTGGATAAACCGAAATCCATCATTTTTTCAAAAAATGGAATCATGTTGTGATACATATCTGAATAATAAGTTTCAGTGTGATTTGAATCTAAAGCTTGTGGACTTAATTTCATTTTTTGATGCGATACGGATTTAATAAAGCCCGGTTGTACAAGTGCCACGTCCACTCCGAAGGGACGTGTTTCATACCAGAGTGACTCTAAGGCGCCTTCGATAGCAAATTTCGAAGCCGAGTAAGATGCTAACAAAGGAAATGCCAACATGCCACTCACAGAGGATACGTTTATAATTTTTCCTTTGCCGTTTTCACGCATTTTAGGAAGAAGTTTTCGAATAAGGCTTATAGGACCCAAATAGTTTTTTTGCATATGTAAAAGATCATCAGAGTCAGGAGTGTCTTCCAGAGAGGCTCTATGGCAGATATCAGAGTTATTAACAAAAATATCGACTCGTCCCCAGCGCTTAAAAATCGTATTCACTAAGTTCAAACGACTTTCTTCATTGATGATGTCTAATGGCAGAACCCATAGCCTTTCATCTTCATTAAATTCCGCTTTGAGATGATCCATGTGTTTATCGCGAGCTGTTATAATAACTCGATATTGTTTCTGCTCGGCCAGAAGTTTAGCTGCTGCTAAACCTATTCCTGAATTACATCCTGTGAGTAGAATAACAGGTTTATAATCCTGATCTGGCGATACAAATTTATACCAGTAGATATATTTATACATATCTTGTATGTTAACATAATTTGAAACATCGACCTAGTCTTATCGAACACAGAGGACTCTTATGAATTCTACATGAAGGTCTTGTGAAGAAACCTTATTGTTTTGTCTGATTTTTAGTTGTGTCTAAATTGATTTTTTTATTTCCCAAAATGATATGGCTGCTGAAACCGAAGCATTCAATGACTCAATGCCTTGGGTAGGTATGTTTAAAAATTTCATTTTTTTTGTCTGTGCTTCATCTAAATTAAGACCAGGCCCTTCTTCTCCAAGCCATAAACGAAAGTCTTTTGGCCATTTGATTTTGCGAATATCTTCACCTTCGAGATCTAAAGCGTAATTGGTTCCTGTTAGTGATAATTGATTTGTTTTTTCAGAAGCAGTATAGAAATTTAACTTTAAAACTGCTCCAGCTGATGCCTTGACGGACTGAGGCAAAAAAGGATGACATGCTTCTTGAGTTAAAATAATTTTTTGTATTCCAAAGCCTAAAGCAGATCTTGCGACAGCTCCCATATTGCGAGGATCTCCCAGAGGTAAAATAACTTCAATACCTTCAGCCGGACTTTTTAAATCTAGAGGTTCGAAATCCTCACACTCAAGAACAAACAAAGGATAATGAGTACCTAAGACGTCAAGTTCGTTAAAAAGATCTTGCTTAAGTGTCACTGTATTAAAAGGAAATTTAGCAGAGTATTTTTCAGAGCCAACCACAAGATGGACTTTAAATTTTTTGTTTTTAGTTTTGGTGAACTCTTTAATAAGTTTATCGCCCATTAAGAAAAATAATTTATGCTCTTTAATCCCTTTAGCAGAGAGAAGCAGACGTAATTTTTTAAATAGAGGGTTATCTTTAGAAGTGATGATTTGTGTTGCTTTAGGTGTTGTAGTGCTCATTCTGGCCTTTTAATTAAATAATATTTATTTTAAAGTTATTTTTTCCAGAAGGGCATTTTGCTGATATTTTATTTTAATTTATATATGCATCGGCCACCGGCG
>JBKBTW010000007.1:0-15296 GCA_046291245.1 Pseudobdellovibrio sp.
GCTCACCGGTAGATTTAAGCTCTAAATTTGGTCCTGTACGCAATCAAGACACTATTGGCTGGTGTTATGCATATGCCGCTGCAGATATGGCCTCTTTTAAAGCTGGATTTAGAGTCTCAGCAATGGATATCGCCGTTAACTCTACATCTAAGGAGTTTCCTCACTATAAACGAAATGGCCTAAGTGAGACCGACGATCAAATAACTGGTGGATATTCTCATATTGCTTTGGAAAACATGCGAGACAAAGGCTTTTGCAAGGAATCAGACTCACCTTCTGAGTATTTTGGAACGGATAAAAATTTTAAAGATGCATTAATCGCCATAGAGAAAAAAACGGATAATCAAAGTTTAGGTCATTACGTGTTCAATCAAGTATTACCCACTGCTCAAAATTCAAAATGCGTAAAGCCTGATTTTAAAGATTTGCGTGATGTCGCTTTAACTATAAGCCAAAGTCGACCGCAAAATGTTATTTATAATATCAATGAAACACGGTGTAAAAATAAACGGATAAAAATCAAACTTCCAAAATTAATAAAAAACTATGGCAAACGAAAAGAAATCATAGATTTTTTGGATAAAAAACTAAATAGTCAGAATCCATTGCCAAGCATGATCAGTTTTGATTCTGCTTTTTTAGAAGAGGGTGACACTATAAGACCTTCGGCACACGCCGCTCTGATCGTTGGAAGACGACTTAATCCTCTAACGCAAGCATGTGAATATCTAATACGCAACTCATACGGAAAAAGCTGCTTCTATCATCCAAAATATAATTATAACTGCAAAGATGGAAATATTTGGCTCCCGAGAGAAACTGTTCAACAATATATTTTTGGAGCCACAAGTTATGAAAATTAGTTTCTCAAATAATAAAAAAATAACTTTCTTTCAGTTGATCGAATTAAAAATGCTTTCAATGGCACTGATCACAATCTTTTCATTACGATTAACCGCGCAAGAATTAAAATTCACTTGTTTAGAAAACGGAAAAATTGAAATTCCTTTGGGAATCAAAGAATTCAAAACTGAAAATGCAAGTTATTGTTACTCACTTGATCCCTATGCGCTTATCTCAAAGAATTGTCATGAAAGCAAAAATTGCCTTGCTTTACAAAATATCTATATTGCTCCTGTTCGTGATACTTTTGGTACGCCAGGTAGTCGTATCTGCAGAAAGCTCAAAGGTGAATCCCAAGTCATATCCTTTTACACAAATAAAAATGAAAAAATAGAATTTGATCGTTGCTACTTCAAAGAGGATAAATCCTTTGTAGATATGGGACATCTTTATCAGCACTACACTCGAAATCCACTATCTAAATAAATTTTTCTCACACGATAAGTTCAGTTACAAAATTTTACCATTGATTTATGTCGTATCTCTATTGCCTTTATTTCTAATTCTAGAGATACTGCAACTATGAAAAAATCCGAAGCCCTTCATAAAAAAATTATCATTATTGGTGCTGGTTCAGCTGGATTATCTGCTCAATCTTATATTAAACATCAAACATCAGATTATTTGATTATAGATAAAGGGCCGCTTGGCACTACGTGTGCACGTGTGGGCTGTATGCCATCAAAATCCTTGATTGAAGCCGCAAAGATTTTTTACAAAAAAAAGGACTTCAAAAAAATAGGTATTCAAAACAGTATAAAACTTAAATTAAATTCAAAAAAATTTTTCGATCATGTCCGACAATTAACAGATTACTTTAGCTCCGGTGTTGTTAAACAAACTTTAGCGATTCCTCAAAAAAACTTTATCCAAGCTGATGCTATATTTCTGGATACTCGAACAATTAAAGTTAAAAATAAAACTTACACTGCAGATAAGTTTATTATCGCCTCAGGATCAAACGCTTTTATACCAGACGAATGGCTACATCTTAAAAAAGATCTCTTAATCAGTGATGATATTTTCAAACTTAAAACCTTACCCAAAACTCTAGCTGTAGTGGGTGCTGGACCAATTGGTTTAGAACTAGCTTTAGCCCTAAGTTATCTCGGCGTAAAAGTTACGGTTTATGGCAGCCATCGCTCTCTTGGAGGGTTAAGTGATCCTTTTCTTATGAGCTATGCTAAAAAAATATTTCAAAAAAATTTAAGACTTATAGATGAAGAAGTTTCAGGCATTAAGAAAAACTCTCAACATAAAATAAATATTAAAACACAAAATAATTCAAAAACTTTTGATAAAGTTCTAATTGCGACTGGACGTAAACCTAATTTAACTTTGCTAGAAAATTTAAATTTACCTTTGAAAAATGATAAACCTGTTATTAACGATTTAACTGGACAAATTAAAAACACAAATCTCTACATAGCTGGTGATATGAGTGGCTTACACCCCCTTTTACACGAGGCTTCTTTTGATGGCATACGAGCTGCTAAAAATGCTTTATCGCAAAAACCAGTTAAAATTAAAAGACCAGTGCCACTTAAAATTACTTTCACAAATCCGCAAATTGCCATTATAGGATCGAGTTATAAAGAGCTCACTACTAAAAAATTAGATTTTGAAATTGTAGAATCTTCTTTTGAGGATCAAGGCAGATCAAGAACCCAGTTTGAAAATGAAGGCCATATCCGTATTTATTATAAAAGGACCAGTCTTCAAATTTTAGGTGCAGAATTATTTACTCATAAAGCTGAACATCTCGCTCATTTCTTAGCTCTCGCTGTAACTAACAAAATATCTATAGATAAAATCTTAGAAACACCTATCTATCACCCTGTTGTGGAAGAAGGCTTAAGAACAGCTTTAAGAAAGGCTTTAAAAAAGTAATTTAATTGTCTTAGAAAAATTTCTGACATTCAAAATGTCTCAGACCTTCACCCGCTAAGCGACTTCAAGCTTGAATATATTCACATTAAACCACCCTTACAAGAATGCTAGAGCGAAAAGAAAATACTTAGCCAGTAAAGGTGTCTAAAGAGACATCTTTATTTTATTGACCTATACAAGCTTTAATAGCGGCTTTCAATTTTGCATTACCGTAAATGAAAGTACCAGCATTAGATTTATCACCTGCGATAGGAGCTGGAGATTCACACCCTCCATGAGTGCCTATACCCACGACTTCATTTGTTTTTACACTTATAACTGCGGCTCCTGGATTCGTATTTGAAGCCACATACGTCATTTTACTCGGAAGTAAAAACACTCCGCCTTTTTTTAAATATCCATAAGAAGTTTTTTGAGCGTAGTTTTTTCTATCAGCATCAGCAACTGGGTATGAGTAAGTGCCTGAATACCCATATTCGACAACTCGAATAGGCTCATTGTCCTGATGTTTAACGTTCATAGCTGCTTGATAAAAACCTTGCTTCACACCAGGGAGTTGGCCTGTTATCACATTAGGTTTCAGTCTTATCACAGCCCAATTATCTCCAATACGAACGGTATCGTTCATACGAAAAGATTCAATGCTATAAATATCTTCAGCGCGCGATGACTGCGGAATCGAATTAATTGACTCAGGCGTATTGAACTCAACTTGCGAGGCATTGTTATGTGTTAAGCAGTGAGAGGCTGTTATAGCACATTTATCACTGATCAAAGTCGCAGTACATGCTGTATTTTGTGCAGGGTTTGGTTTAGGTTGAGATAGGCGTCCAACTTTTGAATCATGCGATAAAGCACGTTCATCTTTAGATTCGCACATATCTGCATTAGCATTAATCATAAAAAGCAACAAAGAAACAAAAATAATCTTCATAAAAAACTTCCTTTTAATGCTGTCGATTTGAAACAAATCGTTAGATATAATCAACGCAACAATTTGCTGCGATATCGCAAAAAGTTAATCACGTTTCAACTGAAACTTTTCAAAACGATCCAGCTCGATATCTATAATTTTCTTTAGCTCAGAAGATTTATATTTTTTAAGCCATACCCAATTTTGAATCAGTAATTTCTGTCTTTCACGGTCTACTTTTAAATCTAATAAAGCGATGAAATTATTTTTATGCAAAACAGGTAAAGTGAAGTAACCATATTTACGTTTTTCTTTAGGAATATAAGCTTCAAAAAGATGTTCGTAATCAAAAAACATTTTTAATCTTTTTCTTTGTATCACCAACGGATCAAACGGTGATAAAATATGCGTGAGCTTACTTGAAGCAGTTTTAACATCCAAAACCTCAGGTTGTGCATACAGCTGAGTTCGTTCAAAGTTTGGAAGAATGACCTCTACAAGCTCATGCTTTTCAAGCTTTTTCTGTAGCAAACCTTTGATTAAATTTTTTCTTTTATTTTCTAAATAACAAATTGAATCCGCGTTCACAAACACTTGAGACCTTAAAGCTCGATTTAGAATATACTCACCGTACTCAATTTCAGTAGCAGGCTTCGGTTTTGTTTTCCAATTAAAGTGTCTTTGGGATAAGTCATACTGTTTGATGATCCCATTTCTTTCAGAAACAGTAAAATCACCTTTATAAAAACCAAACTCTAAAGCTTTTTTAGAAGGCTTTGACGTCCCCCACAAATGGGTTTTTTCGATCTTTACGTCATCTTTGATATCTCGTATACCCAATGGCCCATTTTTTAAAAGTGCGCGAACTTTTTTATAATCCTCATCCGTAACAGATTTAAAATAATTCAAATCTCCCATGTTTTGCATCCTGTGCAGGAAGTATTTGTAATCTGAAGTGCTGATATAGGAAAGTGCGTGCGTCCAATATTCAAAAACTGATTTTTCTTGAGATTGAGCTTCATGCAAATACTGTGTTTTATAATCAGGTATTCGGTTATATAAAATATGATGGTGACATCTTTCTACGACATTGATCGTATCAATTTGCACATATCCTAAATGCGACACAGCTTTAGATACAGCACTTACTCCAAGACCAAAGGGCTTTTTTTGATTTAGGCCCTGCGCCTCAATAATTTTATTTTTTGCAAAATCTTGATCAATTTTAAATACAGACGTGTTAGCCATAAACTACATAACTCATATTTCAGTTAAAGAGCTTGAGCTCTTTAACCTAAAATCTCGCGTGCAGCTTTTACTATATTCATGCTATCAATTTTATGTTTACGATATAAATCTATGGCGTTATAAGCACTTTGTCCGAACTCTCCTTGTACGCCAAGGGATTTAACAAAAATATTTACACCCGCTTGCACCAGTTGATGAGTGATGAAAGCTCCTAAGCCTAATAATACTTGATGATCCTCTACCGTGACTATGCGACCTTCACATTTTTTAATAAGAGGTTTTAAGGTTTCTATATTAACTTTATTCAAACAGTTTAAGTTAACAACGATTGAACCCACTCCTGATTTTTCCAATTCTTGAGAGGCTTTAACAGTTTCCCCTACCAATGAGCCTGTCGTCACAAGTAAAACGTTTTTCGCGCCAATAATATGGCTGTGCACAACCTGTGGCTCATAAGCTTTATACGTCAGTTGATTTTTATCTGTTGAGTATGTTTTAGGAAAGTTCTCACGACCTAAAAAGAAAATAGATGTACGTGGTGTTCTCCCAGCTTCACGCTCATGCGCAAAAGACTCAATGACTTGTGTCATGATAACCTCTGCTTCTTCACTCGAAGAAAGAGAGTATAAATCCATGTTCGGAATTGTCGCAAGCATAGACATATAACTTAAAGCCTGATGAGAGGCTCCATCAGCAGCATCTTGAAAACCCGTATGTGAAAAAACACCAATAATAGGCGCTTCAGACAAGATCGCCATTGTTAATGGTAAAGCCCCTTTAGTTACACCAAACTGTGCAAATGTATCTACAACAGGAATAAATCCTTGCTTTGATAAACCCGCAGCCGTAGAAATCATATTGCTTTCAGCAACGCCTACGTCAATTGAAGCGTCTGCAAATTCTTTTCTAAATTCCGCAACACCTGTTGATCCTGGCAAATCAGATGTCACCGAAAGAACTGGTAAACCTTTTTTAAAAGCATTGATCATGGCTTTTGCAACACCTTTTTGAATTTTTTCTCCTGTATCAGCTACGGCGTGAGCTTTATTTTGCTGTTCAAGAGTGTTGAGCTCTGTCATCCATTCATCAAAAATATTTGGATAAGGCTGATGAGAATAAATTTCAGAAATAAATGCTGATAACTCAGAAGGCGCTTTACATGGAAACCCATGACCTCCGCTTGCAGACTCTGCGGTTTTTTGAGTGCCAATACCTTTAATTGTTTTAGCCCATATAGCCACAGGTTGATTTGGATTTTCTTGAGCTAACTTAATGGCTTGCTCTAGAGTTTGTAAACACGCTTGTAAATCATTTCCCTGATCAAGTTTGATTAATTTCCAACCTAAAGTTTCTAGTGATGCAAACGTTGGAGCCATTGGAAAAGCATCTTTATCAATACGTCCAGAAAGTTTTGTATTGTTATCACTGATGATTAAGACATACGGCGCAAGTTTTCCTTTAGCAGCTAAACCTGGGATAGCAGCCATAGCCTCTTTAGCCTCACCTTCCATTGCTGCACCATCGGATAGCGTGCACACAGTTAAACGATTGGTCTGAGCCATCTTCTCAGCTAAAGCTAATCCTTGAGATTGCGGAAATGCAGATCCTAATGGGCCATTACTCATATACACACCTTCAGGGAATAAGTGAGCCTCACCATGTCCTGTTAAGTTTGAGTCGATGGATCTAAATTTTTTAAGTGCATTCAGGTTTAATCCAGCTATTTGATAATTAGCTTTCAAAGCATATAAACCATTTTCGCAGTGGCCAGCATCATTCACGATATGAAACAAATCAAACCATGCTTTTTTTTGTTTTTGTGATTCATGAAAAACATAGCCGTGCAAAGCTGACCATAACTCTGCTAAAGCTGCAGGTCCACCGTAGTGAGACGCCGCTCCACCCAGAACTGCATACATATCCATTAAAGCAACTAGTGCTCGTGTTGCGCGCGGATCTGCTAATTTTAAACTCGTTCCATCTTGAAGTTTTGCCTCTGTATAAAACTGTGGAGAAGCGTTGTTGTGTTGGGCTAAATAATTTTTAACTTGTAGTGGTTTGATTTGTGTCATACATCATTTTTATGTCATCACAACTGTCTATTCAAGAACTCAGATCACTTCCTAAAATTGACTTGCATCGCCATTTAGATTGCTCAATGCGCTGGAGCACTTTGCTTGAAATAGCAACAACTCTAAAGTTAGATTTTCCACAGAACGTTTACCAACAGCACAAACATTTTTTAATCACTGAACCTATGGTCAATTTAGGCGCTGTCTTAAACAAATTTTTGGTCGCACAAAAAGTTTTAGCTTCTACAGAAATTCTCGAACGCTTAGCTTACGAAGTTTGCGAGGATGCTTTTAATGATGGTGTCAGAATTCTTGAACTTCGTTACGCTCCAACGTTCATAACTGATGGCCATCCTGAACTGTCCTTTGAAAAAATTCATCAAGCTTTTTTAAAAGGTGTCGCTCACGCCCAGAAAAAAATGCCCATTGCTGTGGGATTAATTTGCATTTTACAAAGAACTTTACCAATTGAAAAAGTAGCTTATGTGACTGACTTTGCAATCGAAAACAAAGATACTTTTATCGCCTTAGATCTGGCTGATAACGAAGAAAGTGGTGAGCCTAAGCTCTTTGCTCAAAATTTTTCTAAAGCAAAATCTCACGGACTGCACATCACTATTCATACAGGAGAAAGCCCTTCTCCACAGTCTGGCCTTTGGATTAAAGAGGCTGTAGAACTTTTGGATGCTGAGCGCTTAGGACACGGGGTGCAAATCATTCATTATCCAGAACTAATAGAGTTTGTGAAAAAAAATAATATCACTTTAGAAGTCTGCCCTTACAGCAACTATCTCACACAAGCTTTTAAAACATATGAAGATCACCCCTTAAAAAAACTGTACGATTTGCAAGTTCCTCTTACTTTAAACTCTGACGATCCTGGTATATTTGCATCAACACTCACAGATGAGTATATCATCGCGCAAAAATATCATGATTTTACTCATGAACACTTTAACAACTGTTTAAAACAGGCTTTTAAAGCTAGTTTTATTTCTCAAGCCGAAAAAGAAAAAGTCATGAAAGGATTTTTTAATGGCTAATTTATATCCCGCTATAACACCCTACAAAACAGAAATGCTCAAAGTCTCAGATCTTCATACTTTATATATTGAGCAGTGTGGAAATCCAGAGGGAATTCCGGTGGCTTTTGTGCATGGAGGCCCGGGCGGAGGAGTCAACGAAGATCACCGTCGTTTTTTCGACCCCAAAAAATATCGTATTGTTTTATTTGATCAACGTGGCTCTGGAAAATCCACACCAGCTGCAGAGCTTAAAGAGAACACCACTTGGGATTTAGTGGCGGATATGGAAAAAATTCGTGAGCACTTGAACATAAACACCTGGGTTATCTTTGGTGGAAGTTGGGGGGCAACCTTAGCTTTAACTTACGCAATTACACACCCTGAAAAAGTACGACACCTTATTTTACGAGGTATCTTTTTATGTAGACCTTCTGAAATCAAATGGTTTTATCAATTTGGCGCTTCTGAAATTTATCCAGATATTTGGGAGAGTTACTCAAATCATATTCCTCAAAATGAACGACATGATTTTGTAACAGCTTACTATAAACTTTTAACTCACGAAAACGCAGACATCAGATTAGAAGCCGCAAAAATCTGGAGCAAATGGGAGGCCGCTACATCTAAACTTTTCATTGATGTAAATGCCATTCAGGATTTTGATGATCCAACATATGCTCTGCAATTTGCGCGAATTGAATGCCATTACTTTATTCATAATGCTTTTTTTGAAACTGAAAATTGGATTTTAGAAAACATAAGTAAGATTAAAAATATTCCTTGCGATATCATCCAAGGTCGATATGACATCGTGTGTCCAATAAGAAGTGCATGGGATTTACATCGTGCTTGGCCGGAATCAAGATTAAATATTATACAAGATGCAGGTCATTCTGCTATGGAGAAAGGCATAATTGCCTCATTAATTGAGGCTACCGATAAAGTATAAGCTCTCCTTATACTAATTATAGTGATATATATTGTGACTGTGGTTCCATTTTGGGTTTTATTGCGTTTCAAGAATTATCTTAAGAAACACTTAATATCTCTGAGGAAGGAGATTTATATGAAGAAAACAAATGGAATCACAACTCTTAGCACAACTAAAATGGGTCTTTCTTTATGCGCCCTTATTGCAGCTTCGGTTTTTTCTTCATGTTCTCCTTCAAAGCAATCTAACAACTCTTATGTTACAGAAAACACTCAAAACCAATCGGCTATCGTAGGTGGAGAACTTTCAACTAGCGAATTTCAAAAAGAACACGGCATCGTGCAATTAATCATGATCAGTAAATCTGGAAGCGAAAGTCTTTGCACTGGCAGTTTAATTGAAAAAGATATGGTCATCACAGCTGCACATTGTGTTGCCGATCCATTTATCGCTAATGTTGTTGTTGTATTTAAGACAGATAATAAAAATTTAACTGATGCAGATATTGCTTTTGTTAAAATTGCAGCGGTTCACGAAGATTTTAGTAACGAAGAGATCCTTAATGCTGGTGGCACATACAACGACATCGCTTTATTAAAATTAGAAAAAGCAGCTCCTGCTAATTTTAAAGTGGCTCGCTTACCAAAAAAAGATGAAGTGATTGAGTTAGCTGTTAATTCTAAATTAACTTTATCAGGATACGGAAATACAAATGCCATCATACGTAAAGAAGTTATTAATCCAATCACGAGCAGACCTATGATTATATCTGTTCCTTCGGTTGGCTCTGGCACTTTAAGGCAAGTTGCAGGTATTAATGTGACAGCTATCACAGCTGATGCAAAAGAAATTTCATTAGATCAATCAGAATTAAAGGGGGCTTGCCACGGAGATTCAGGCGGGCCTGCTTTACTTACACAAACAGACGGTTCTATAATTTTAGTTGGTGTTACAAGCCGTGGTACAGAAGAACTGGGCAACTGTAACGTAGGCTCTATTTACACAGGCGTAATGGGTCACTTAGATTGGATTACAGAAATGTCTTCTCAATTAAATAAAGTAGAAAATAGCAACCCGCAACCTACTCCTGAAAATCCAAATACAAGAACTGAAAGTGTAGCAGCTACTCTCTAATCCAGAGTCTCTAGGATAATTCGGGATAGTTCCTCAGGATTATCAAAAATTACTCTATGACCAGAATTTAAAATCCTCTCATAATTTGAGAGGATTTTTTTTTGCCTCATATCTTCAGCTAGAGTTTTAAATTTTATATCCAAATCTCCTACAATCCACTGTATTTTATCCTGATTTTTTTGAATAATTTTATTCATCACACCTTGTTGAGAGAGAGACAATCGCTCTAAACTCAGTTCCAACTTGATTCGATTGAAATCCTCTGCATTTCTTTTAAGATCTTTATCTTGCGCAAACACAGGCTGCTTCTGCCACTCTTCCAAAAAATTGTTCCAACTTAAATTTTGAAGTTTGTTTTTCCATAAAAGATCTTGAGTCTCTCTCTGTTTTATTTCTGCCTCACTCTCTAAACCTGGATGAGCACTCACAATGATGAATTTTTTAAATTTTTTTGGATATTCTTTAAGAAGATGTAATCCAATTCGTCCCCCTAAAGAGTAACCAACAAAAATAATATTCTCATACGATGAGAGGAAATCATAAATTCGATGAGTGATCTTCTCAAATGAAGAAAAATCTTCCTCTTTTAAAAATGATTTCTCATTTGAAAACAAGTCTGGCTTAATCCACTCAATTTCATTTTGAGAGTGAACATTTGAAGACGCAGGCAAAGCGCGCACCAATGCGCTCTCGACAGCGTTCCAGTCAGATCCCGTACCTAGAAACCCATGCAAAGCTAAAATGTAATGTTTTTGCATACATCATCCATTTTTTTCCAAACAGTGTCAGACGCTATCTGCTCTGTTTGAATTTCAATAATAAAATTTTTAAGAGTTTTCTTTGTCGATATGTCTAAAATCTGCTGAAGCTCATCGTAGTTTTTAATCAACACATAGTCCCAGCCCCAAATCTTAGCCCAACCTGAAAACTCTAAGTCGTGTGTATTTAAAAATTTTTCGTGATTAAAAACTTTTTTAAAAATTTGTCCGCCTTTATTATTTAACACAACAATGCGTTTAGCTTTTTCTATCCCATGATCTTGATTTAATCCCAAAGCTGACAAATCATAAAGTGTTGTTAAATCTCCAAAAACTGCCCATGAGATTTCAAATTGTTTAGCCCAGCCTAAATAAGTAGAGATTTGACCATCAATGCCATTAGCACCTCTGTTGCCATAAGCGATCGGGAAACTACCTTGCGCAAATAAATCCCACTCTCGAATTGGCAAAGAATTGCCAATGTAAACAGGTTGATTTTGCATCGCTTGACTCAATCCCCAAAGCAAAGCTTGCTCTGAATTTTTATTTTCCAATAGAATTAGTTTTTTTTGAGCCTCTAACTCTATTTGAAGTTTATAGAGATCTAACTCTGAGTACTGAATAGCAGCTAAAATATATTTTAAGACGGAATAGTCTGCTAAAAACGAATGTCGCGCCAAACCCTTGAAGGTTAAATGTGAAATATTTAAAACAGGAATATTTTTATATTTTGACTCTAGATCACGCCAAAACCTTAAAGTTGGAACTCCACCAATACGAATAACAGAGTCGAAAACATGAGAATCAAATAATCGAGTGAATACACTCTCTAAATTGTTTAACTGTAAATGTGTAAGCTGTGGATCGCCTTTTAAGCCTGATAAAGTTTCTGCATAATGGTAATTTTGATTTTTTAAAAGCTGCTGTTTAGTTGCCTCTCGCTCATTATCTCGTAATTGACCTAAAATAATTAACGACTTTTTAAAAGTTGTGAACTCTTCATGATACTGATGGCCAGTGAAATGAAGCCCTTCCGAAACAACCTCATTTATTTTAGGCTCAACCTCTGGAGGTAAAGTTAAACTATTTCCATCTACTAAAGGTTCATCAAAGCATAAGTTAAAGTGAAGTGGCGCATAACGAGCAAAATCAATCTCAAATTTTGTAGTTTTTACGTCCCAATCATAACATTGAGCTACATATTGGCTAAAAATACCTGCTTGCTCAATACTTTGAGGCGCACCTGAACCACGATATTCTTTAGGCCGATCTGCACTCACGACGATGAGAGGCAGGCCTTGATAGTAAGCCTCTACGACAGAGGGTAAGAGCTCTGCTACAGCGGTGCCAGAAGTGGTTATGATCGCTACAGGCTTTTGTGTAGCTTTTATACGTCCTAAAGCATAAAACCCCGCAGAACGCTCTTCAAAGTAAGATTTTACATTAAAGGCATATCCGTCTAAACCCACAACAAGTGGTGCATTTCGTGCTCCAGCACACACAATGATTTCTGAAACATCTAATCTTAAAAGAATCTGATAAAATAAACTCACTAATTCAATATTTTTCATAGATTACTCTTTATTTCTCCGCGCACGACAAGTAAACAATAAGAATTTAAATCATTAAAGATTCATTTTTTAATTCCAAACCAAAGGCTTTTTGTATAGCAGTCTTCTTGTTAACAAGCTCTTTCCACTCATCCTCAAAAACGCTTTGAGCTGTCACACCACAACCTACTCTAATACAGACATTTTTCAGCCGAAGATTCCACTTAAAATTTCTGATCCCAACAACTATAAAGGCAAACTTATCAGCAATAAGACCAAATGGTGCTCCGAATTTTTCTCGCTGATTCTGTAAGGGTAAATTCATCAGCTCTAAACCCCTATTTAAATCACGAGGATAATACCCCAATGCGGCCGTCGGATGTAAACAAAACGCATACTCTAAAAATAAATCTCGCTGTTTGCAATCTTTTGACAGCTCCGTCTTCAAATGGTTAATAACAGGCATTTTATAAATATAGGTTTCTCCTTGAGTAAGACCGTGAATACGCGCATGGATATCTTTGATCACAAACTCATGTTCCTCACGCGTTTTGACATCGACATCAGCCACTTGCCTGTAGTTGATATCTTTACCCCAAGTTCCTGCTAAAGCCATTGTTTTAAATGTTTGCCCATCCCATGTTGCAAGTGTTTCAGGAGTTAAACCTAAATACCCTTCATCAGAGTTCCATTCTCCATATATGTATCCAAAACTCTGTTGGGTAAGAGCTTTATCAAGCTGACTCAAATAATCAAAATCATCTTCAAACGCATATTCAAAATATGTCATAGGCACAGTTTTCTGAAGTTGACCCTGTTTAAACTTTTCCTGAGACCAATCAAATTGAGCTTTAAACTCTTCTTTTTTAGCGGATTTAAACTCTAATGCATTTGTACAATTACGGTGCAATCTAATTTTCAAGAAATCTAAAAACTGGGCTCTGTTAACGCACATACTTTGTGGATACTTTGAAGTTCTGAATCCTTTTTTACTGAGAAAATCCCAATAATCAGGACAGTAAACAAGCATTTGATCAGAATAGCCTTCAAGATCGTCTACTTTGCTTCCTATAAACACTATAAACTCATCTTGAGAGATCTGAAGCAACCCTCCTTGACGGCTAAATAGCTCTAAAAGATTTGAATTTAATAAATCGTTTATGTTAGATTGCTTATCCACAATTGTCCTTGTTATATGAGCATGCTATAAGCATATTTTACGCTGGTTTATTGTAGCTTAATAACGTAAAAAGAAGAACACAAAACTAAAAGAGAGTTTATGGTTGTACAAGTTGGTCAGATAAAAATTGGTGGTCCGAGCTTTACTGTTATAGCAGGTCCTTGCTCTATTGAATCCGAGCAACAGTTTCGTACGACAGCCACTGCTGTTAAACAATCTGGTGCCTGTTTGTTACGTGGTGGCATTTGGAAAATGCGAACATCTGCAAAAGCTTTTCAAGGGCTTGGTCAGAGCGCATTTGAATTTATCAATCAAATCAAATCAGAGACTGGTTTAATGTTAGCTTCAGAAATCACAGATGCTAGGCAAATTGAAGAAACTCTTCATGTTGTTGATGTTTTTCAAGTTGGAGCACGCAACATGCATAACTACGCCCTGTTAAAAGAATTAGGCAAACAACCAAAGCCCGTTATTTTAAAAAGAGGCTTTGCGGCGTTTGTTGATGAGTGGATCAAAGCTGCTGATTATGTTACGAACGGTGGAAATCCCAATGTTATTCTTTGCGAGCGTGGAATACGCACTTTTGAAACAGCAACTCGTAACACTTTAGATTTAAATGCTGTTGTGTATGCTAAAAAGCATTCTAATTTACCAGTCATTGTAGATCCTTCTCATGCCGTTGGAATATCCGAGTTAGTTCCGCAAATTTGTTATGCTTCTGCCGCCGCTGGCGCTGACGGTCTCATTGTGGAAACACATCCAAACCCGGCCGAGGCTTTATCTGATGGTCCACAAGCCTTAACACTTGAAAACTTTGACAAAATGATGCGCCAGCTTGAAAAAGTTTTAGCAGCATTTGATCGTTCACTTCAGAGGTTATAATCCATGTTAGAAAACCAAAACACACCACGCACTTCTCCAGATCCTGAAAAAATCAGATCCATGTTTTCTAAAGTTGCTGCGAAATATGACAAAGCCAACTCAGTTTTATCTATAGGTATTCATCATCTCTGGAGAAAAAAATTAGTGAAGATGGCTGGCACGCAAGAAGGGATGAAAGTTCTTGATTGCGCTACAGGTACAGGTGATCTAGCTATTGAATTCAAAAAAACTGTAGGACCTTCTGGTTCTGTTATTGGAACAGATTTTTGCAAAGAAATGTTGGAACCCGCACCTCTCAAAGCTCAAGCTAATAACTTAGCTATTCATTTTGAATTAGCAGATGTCACGCAACTTCAATTCAAAGATAATGAGTTTGATATCACATCAATTTCATTTGGAATTCGTAATGTTAATAATCCAGTTAAAGCTCTTCAAGAAATGGCAAGAGTTACCAAATCTGGTGGAAAAGTTATGGTGCTTGAATTTGGGCAAATGGATTTCCCTGTTGTCTCAACACTCTACAATTTCTATTCAGAAAAAATCTTACCTAAAATTGGAGGCTTGGTTACAGGTCAAGGCGATGCTTATGAGTATTTACAAAAATCCTCTGCGGCTTTTCCTTGTAAAGAAAACTTCATCGAGCTTATGAAAAAAAGCGATGCTTTTTCAGAAATGTCTTACACGCCGGTAAGCTTTGGTATCGCCTATATTTATAAGGGAGTTGTCAAATAACTCCCCCTCATGCAAAAGCCTAAAGACCTATCTCGTCAATAATTGACTAGTTATGAGGTAGGGGTAATCTTAACTGAT
>JBKBTW010000007.1:15306-30097 GCA_046291245.1 Pseudobdellovibrio sp.
CTGTTTGAAATTGATATCTTTAAAAAGTGCCATGGTTGAATTACTTTTAGATGCGGATTCAATATAGCTCACACCGCCTTGTTTATTCATAATTAAACCTGATAACTGATCACTTCCGATGAGAACAATATCCAATTGTGGCATAGGGCCTGAGGTTTGTTGTTTCCAGGCTAAAGTTGAAAATATATCAACAGACTGACTACGTGATTTAATTGAATTGATAATATATGAAAAATTATGTGAATAAGAAAGTGATTTGAATATAGGATTTAACTTCACGTGAAAATTCTTTTGTACTTTCTCTGCAGAACCCAAGTATCCAAAAGTTGCAGCCACCATTTTAGCATTATTAAATAATTTCTGAAAACCTGTGGCATTATACGTTTGTTTACCTCTAAGTGCAGAAGTGATTTGGCGTTGATTAACTTTTAAAAATTGATTCAGCGGAACTACTTTTAGAATTAAGCTCTTTTGCGCAGAAACCACATCAACAGCTGCATTATAAGCTGTTACAAAACCTTGATAGTTTACCTCAACAAAGTAGTGAATTGGTAAATTATTTTGATCATCAAATAGAGATCGACTATTTAAAGCATCAGTAAATTGTGACTTACTTAAAACTGATGTCATATAATCACTTACGCATTTAATAAAATTTTGTCGTCCACCTAACGGCAATAAAGCAGAAAACGTTTTATCTAAAATCACATTTTTTTCACCTGCTACAACTTTATCCCAACATGCATTGGGCGCAAGAGTCCCACTGTGTATACCAATAACTTTATGCTCAGCTCTATTTGTTAAATCAATAGAAACTAAATTTATGGCATCAACACGAGTATTTAACCCCCAAACGATAGAGCCATTTGCTAATCTATAACGAGTTCTATTTTTAGAGTCTTCTGGGCCACGATCTAATCCAAGCACAAGTATATTAACACGATTAGAGCTCTGACGAACTGAATCTAAATTTAATTGACCGACCAAATTTTTATAAAGATTATCATCACCTTTTAAATATTGTGGTTCATTAATATAGGCAAATGCCTGTATGGACGAGCAGAGAGTTCCCCAAATCAATATACTCATAACTAAGCGGCCTAATACTTTATTCATTCAAAACCAACCTCGCTAAAGTAGACCATAAACGTATTAAGGTTTCAGTCGTTTAAACTTATATAACTCAGTTTGGAATTTGCTATTTTTATACCGCATCAGACGTGACTATATCCTTTTAGACACAGTCACTGTATGATTATTAGACGTTTTTAGGACAAACTTTGGCAAGTCCTCATTTATTAAAGACGAATACTTCTAGTGGACATCAACAGCTTTTATAGGACCTTTTTTAAGCTTCATTCGATAAAGTGGAATAAAGGCCAAGGCTAAAATCAACATCATGATAAAAATCAATTGCAAAAATGTTTGCATGAAAACTTGATTTTGAACTTTTAAATATAGCAATTGTAAAGCTGATTTATGAGCACTATCAAAGCCCACTCCTGATGACATCTTGCTCGCCATACCTGAAGTCATTTGTTGATAAAATTGCTGAACATTAATATTAAATGCATTAACTTGCGCTGACATATCCGCATAATTCTGAGGAGCTCGTTTAGCCAAAGCTGTTCCTACAAATGCAACACCTATACTACCACCAATTTGTCTAAATAAGTTTAATAAGCCTGAAACCTGCCCAAGCGCCACTCCACTAAATTGACTTAATATGGAGGAATTAATGGGAACGAATAAAAATGAAAGTGCTAAACCTCGCATATACAATGACCACAGCACATGTTGCTGCGATGATTGAGGAGAAAACGTTAACATGATCGCTAAAGTTAATTCTAAACCAACAAATCCAACCGCAATCATAGCCTTAACATTAAAACCCGACTGCATCATTTTTCCAATCAAAGGCATCATGGCCATAGTCACTAAAGATCCCGGAATAAACATCATTCCTATTTGAGTCGCATCATAATGATAAGCTCGACCTAAAAACACCGGGAGTAAAAATACAATACCATATAAAAAGAAACCGAGTAACGACATCAAGACGACACCACTTTGTACGATTTGTTCTTTAAATAATCGTATATTAATAATTGGATATTCACACTTAAGTTGCCAAAGCACAAACCATGGTAAAGAAATAACCGCTACAAGTGTGTTAAAAATAATAAACTTAGAGCTAAACCAATCCTCAGACTCACCTCTCTCAAGAACATACTGCAAGCAACCGATTCCTAAAACTAAAAGCGTTAAACCTAGAGTATCTAGTTTTTGTTTGATCCGCTTACCGTCAGCTCCAATTTTTGCATTTTGATAAGATGGGTTTTTTATAGCAATCATACCAACTGTTAAAGCTAAAAGCCCAAGTGGCAAATTGATATTAAAAATTGACCTCCAGCCAAAATTATCAGTTAAAATCCCGCCCAAAACAGGACCAAGCGCAGGACCAACCATTACACTCATTCCAAAAATAGCCCCTGCCATTCCTGCTTTTTCTTTAGGGAATTGCTCATAGATCAAAGACTGCGATGTTGGCAATAACGCTCCACCTGCCAACCCTTGGATTATTCTAAAAATAATCAAAGTGTGCAAGTTAGGCGCGAGCCCACATAAAACAGAAGACACTGTAAATAAAATAATACAACCTAGATAATATTTACGACGTCCAAACTGTTCGCTCAACCACGCAGATACTGGTAGAACTATCGCGTTAGCAATGGCATAACTCGTAATAACCATTGAAATATCTTCTAGCGTCGCTCCTAGATTTCCCATCATTGTTGGTAAAGCTACATTGACAATCGAGGCATCTATAATTTCCAACAATGAGGCTAATACAGCCACGAACACTATAAGTTTAGATTCTTTGCTTAAACCACTGCTCATACGAGCTCCTCTTCAACTCACACTTGTATTCATATTAATGCACGTGAACTTTTACAATAGCTGATAAACCTGCTTGTATACGATCTATATCATTCTGACTTAACTCATTAAATTTTATTCTAACAGGAACTCTCTGAACAACCTTAGTGAAGTTTCCTGTCGCATTATCTGGAGGAAGCAATGTGAAAGTCGCTCCAGTAGCTGGAGATATATTTTCGATTTCACCTTTATATTTCTTACCACTGAGGGCATCAATTTTAATATCTACTTTTTGCCCTATATGCAGACTGCTGATATCCGTTTCTTTAAAGTTCGCCATCACCCAACGTGATTCTGAACTTACAAATCCGATTAAAGGCACACCTGGTGCCGCTAATTGCCCGATCTCAGCAGATTTTTTAGCAATTACCCCGTCACTTGGAGCTTTAATGTATGTATTTTCTAAATTCAGCTTTGCTTGGGCTAATCTCGCATCAGCAGAGTCATACTTAGCTTTGATTTCATTGTACGCGGCCACTGCCGAATCATATTGCTGAGATGAAACCACATTTTGATTATGCAAGTCTCTTAGACGTGAATAGTTTTTTTCTGCATCTTTTTTGCGAGCCTGTAAAGACAACAACTCACTCTCTGCTGATTGGAGTGCAGCCTGATATTCACGATGATCAATTTCCACAAGAACATCGTCTTTTTTAACTTTTAATCCTTCAATCAAATTTGACTTCACAATAAAACCTGGAACTTTAGCTGCCAACATAACAGTGTGGGCCTCCACCTGAGCATTATCCGTTTCAACATACATAAAAAGTTCAAATGCAAAATACAGAACAAGCAATACTGCTACGGAGCCAGCGATTCTAATGATTTGTTTTTTAGTTAATTTATTTTTCATATGCAATTCCTACTCCTGAGCTCTTGCGAAAGAATAAAGTTGTTTACCCGTCGCCAATTCTATATTTATTAATGCTTCTACTTCTCCAATTTGTGCACTGATTTGCGCAGCTTTCGATCTATAAACACCCGCTTGCGCATCCAATAACTCAGTGTTTGTCCTAACGCCTGCTTTTCTCCCAGCTTTTGCTAAACGAACAGCTTCATTTGATCTTTCGATATCTGATGTTTTTGATTTATATAAAGAGTTGTAGTAAGTAAATTTTCTTTTCCAAAAATTTAAATCATTTTGCGACTTTAACTTACTGATTTGCACTGTTTTTTCTATTTGTAAAGCTTGTGCTTCCGCCTGCGAAGACCGCGCATAAGAACCAAATCCATCAAATAAGTTCCATGTGAGATTTGCACCAATCAAATAACTTTCTCTAAAAGCATCGCGATCAGAAAAAGAATCATTTCGGTTATTGTACCAATTATAATCTGCAAAAACAGAGACTTTCGGTATCCAGTGTTTATTTAAAGCTTGATAATTGTAATGCTGAGCTTCTGACTTTTTTGTTAGAGATAACAAATCTAGCTTCTTATCCACACTCTCTGACACATCCTAATACAGGAAGTTGACCATTTGGCATACGATCTTCAGAAGACTTTCCTAGAATCTCAGCTAAGCGATTTCGAGCTTCAATAAGCTGATCCTCAGCACTGATAAGATCCGACTCAGATTCAGACTGTTGTACCTCAGTTCTCAAAACATCATATTGTGTTGAGATACCAGCTTTTTTCAAAGCTTGCACATCTTTTGTATGATCCTTTAAAGCTTTTAAATTTTGCTCAGCTGCTTGTTTAATTTGCTCTGCTGCTAATACTTTATAATATGCCAATAAAGCTTGGCGCTCCGTTTGAAACTTTACCCATTCATAATCTAAGCGTGACGATTCTTGAAGCTGTTGAGCGGCTTTAAATCTGTAGGTGGAAGCAAAACCATCAAACACGTTCCAACGAGCCGATGCCGTGTATTGAGTTGTTGGCACTATTTGCGCGACTGAGGTCGGATTACCACCCATGTTCATGTCTACATAGGTATATTTTTTATTTGTGATGTAATTTAAAGATCCCGTCACCGTAGGCAAAAAAGCTGATACAGCTTCAACTTTTTTCCAGCCTTGCTCGTCATAAGCAGCTCGGGCCTTCACTACTGCAGGAGAGTTTTCCAAAGCCTCATCCAAAACTTGTTCTACAGTTAAACTTTGTGTGTATTGAACTTGGTTTGTGTCAGCAAAAACGACTTTCTGCACCAGACAACATAATAGGAAAGAAAGCATCATCTTAGATTTGTGATGACTTAGGGTATGCATATTAAAACCTCAATTAATGTATGTATGCATTAATATTATCACAAAAATAGTTTGCATTACAAACTATTTGTATTGCAAACTATTTGAGAATGAAAACCAAAAAAGAAAGTTTTAAAATATCAACGATATCAAAGAAATCGGATCATAAATCTCGAGAGACCGCCTCCAAAACCGTCTCCTGTCAACCGATTATTGTTTACAACAATGTCTCCCAAACACACCCAGCCCTTGAGAAATATTTAGGCTATCTTTTACATAGGATTCAAACAAGTTATCGAAGTAAGCTTGATCAACGGTTTTCGTCTTTAAAATTTCAAGGACATCATTTTGCAGTTTTATCTATTATAACTCAAACACCCACTATTACGCACAATCAAATCTCCGAAGAAACTGGCATCGATAAAGCCAGCATGGTTAAAATCATAGATCATCTTGAAAAACTTAAACTTATCACACGAAAAGAATCACCTATCGATAGAAGGGTAAAAAACATCACAGCCACTCAAAAAGGCGTAAAAGTTCAAAAACAAGCCAGTGATGACCGCATGGACTTTGAAAAAGATTTTTTAAACGTTTTAAGCGAAGATGAAAAAAAACACTTCAAAGATACTCTACTTAAACTTATAAAATCTCAAAAAAATCAGTAACTCAATATATTATTCTTAAACTCTATCAGTTTTTGACCACAAATAATGATCAGCTAAAACAAGCCAGACCATAGCTTCCACAACTGGTAAAGCTCTCGGAATAATGCATGGATCATGACGACCTTTTTTAGCCACATCTTTTATTGAAGATGTCGGCTTAAAAGCAATTTTAAAACTGACTTCTTCACCTGTCGTAATCCCACCACGAATCCCTCCATAGCTGGCCGATACCATACTCTGATGAAATTCCGTTCCCTTAATCGAAGAACTCTCAAAACCAGCTCCAAATTCAAAACCCGTGACAGCTCCAATAGACAACACAGCAGAAGCTAAATCGGATTTAAATTTATGAAAAACGGGCTGCCCTAAATGAGCTGGTGCATTTTCTATCACACACTCTACGACTCCACCGTAACTCTCACCTTGGACTTTAGCCTCTTCCAACATTTTTTTTATGTTCTCAGGCAAATCCGCTGATCGCTTTAATATTTTGTGCTCTCCGATTTCTATAGCAAAAGCCCTTACTTGAACGTTTAAATTCAAATGCTTAAACAGCATTTGCGCAAAACTTCCTGCAATCACACGATTAAGTGTTTCACGTCCAGAAGATCTTCCACCACCTCGATGATCACTGTGACCAAATTTATTTTTCCACACATCATCTGCATGTCCTATACGAGGCTCGCTTTTAATCTCGTGGTAATCTTGCGATTTTTGATTTTCATTGCGAACGACGATGGCAATCGGAGTTCCTAATGTTTTACTTTCAAAAATACCACTTAAAATCTCTGGCTGGTCTGTTTCTTTGCGTGCTGTCACATAGGGGCTTTGACCTGGTTTTCTTCGATCTAAGTTATGATTTAACAAGCTCAAATCTATTTCTACACCTGCAGGCATACCCTCAATCACAACTCCGTAGGCAGGGCCATGACTTTCACCAAATGATATAACTTTAAATCTTTCACCAAATATATTTGCACTCATAGATTAATCCTTAGCTATATTGTTCATCCAAAATTTTAATTGCTTTTCGGCTTGGGCGTAAAACATTTCCAATCCAGAAATGTATTTCACTTGAGGAATTTTTTGCGCGTACTCTATCCCCATAGAGTTTTCCATATAATTGATATCTAAAACAAATCGAGGACACCAATCCTCAGGAGGCATTTGAACACCTTCGCGTCGAGGAGCAGCCCAGATAACAACATCTGGTTGCGACACGGCATCTTGACCATCACGCCTACTTGCCTGCCTTGCGGAATACTCGATCGCGCTTGGTATGACAGCCTTCAGAGATTCACTCACACCACCTCCGCCCCATATAACAATTTTATAACTCTCTAATGGCATTTCTAGTAAATGCTCGAGCTCAGTTGCTAAAGCACGAAACCCTTCTTCATCAGTTGATGTCCCTAGCCACTCTGCTTTTTGACTGCAAAATAAAGTGTTGATAGCCGCAGTGCTGTCTAATGAGAATGACTCTGTCTTATCTTTCAAAAAAGCATTTGCAGTGTTTAAAAAAACCCTTGCTTTATACTTCAAAGGCGAAGTCACAGCGACAAACTTCAAGCCTAACTCTTGCAAAAATGGCAACGCTTCATCAAAATCACTTTCTTGAACTGGGATAGCATAAACATTACCATAATCTTGAAGACTAAAACCGTGAGTTTGTGGCGTTCTAGAGTGATGCACCGGATGACCAATCACGGCCCCAAACCGCTCTTGACCAACTTGTTTCTCTCTTAAAAACTCATAAAAAGAAATTTGATCATCAAAATCTACAGTGGATTGAACAAAATTAATTTTTTGTCGTTTCAACATATAAAGACGAAACCATCTCCACAGACTTTTTGAATTTTTAAACATATCCGTGCGAGGCAAAAAACTTCTTCGCTCACGATCTTCTTTTTGCCATTTATAACCGTCTCTAAGTTCTGTCCAACTTCTAACCACAGGGCAAAACTTTAAATGATAGTTTTTATTTTCATATTTTTGTATTTTGGCTTTAGCCTCAGTGTACTCACCATCGTGTATAGAAACTATTTTAACGTTATTGATATTTGGCACATCACCTAACTCTAGAGCCCAGTCTACCTTTAAGTCGTGTAAGTCAGGTGTCCTGATAAAAGATCTGACCGCGACCAAAAAATTTTTATCTTCATGTTCGTTTATAATCGTATGAATGTCCTGCAAAGAAAAAACATCCGTACGAAGCTCAAACTTACGTAAAAATCCTAGATGATCAAGCTCAGTTTTATTTTTTAAAGTGTAATACGCACTGGTCAATTGATAATTTTTTTTAAAAATGGCCTCTTCATACTCATCTGAAGGATCTATTTCACCTTCTGGCATTTGATAAACCCATGAAGCTCTTTTTCTAAACTTTGGATCTCTGGTGTTATAACGCAAAATCGACTCATCTAAAGCTGATATATGGTTTTCAAGTCTAGGTCTATCTAAAAATAATCTCCCGTCCGAGTCCGTACGTCTACTGACGTAAATTACTTCTGCATCTTCCGGCAGAACAGACACGTTAAAACCCCCACCGACTGAAATAACATAATCCTCTAAAGAAATTAAATCTTTAAAATACCGTTCTTCTAGCTCTCTAAACTTTTCTTCACCGCCATTTATAAAAACTTCACTTATAGACTGGCCTTCGCCTTCTGCAATAATCTGATCCAAATCTAAATGCTTCACATCAGGGTAATATGCTTGATGCCTTTGAAGTAAAGATGTCTTGCCTACGCCTCGATGGCCGATAAATACGCGCTTCATGAAATGACCACTCCTTCATCTATACCTATATGTTGAAAAAACTGAGGATAACTTTTTTTAACCACTTTCATGTCGGTTAACATGACAGGAAAACCTTTAAGTTTTAATAAAGCTGCTGCAAAAGCCATTCTATGGTCATGATCTGGATCAAAAATAATAAGATCTCGTTTAAAATAGATCGCCTCTGGTTGACCATGAATAATTAGACCATCATCTTTCAAAACAATTTGAAAACCGCACCTCTCCAACAACTCTACAGTTTTTTCTATGCGGTTTGTTTCCTTATAAATCAACTGTTGAGCTCCGTATAAATGACTAACTCCGTGAGCAAAAGCACAGACTACAGCTAAAACAGGAAACAAATCCGGGCACAACGACAAATCTGCTGATATTGACTTATAATTTTTTTGAGCTGCAATTTTGAAAAAATTAAGATCTTCACTAAATTGAATGTTCATTCTTCTAAAAAAATCCACAAACTGCATATCTGGCTGCAATGAAGCTGGGTTCCAATTTGTTAAACGAACATCGCCATTCATCAGAGCTGCTGAAGCCAAACTAAAAAAAGAACTTACATCGACCTCACCATAGAGCTTTTTTTGATTCAATCTTTGATCTTTTAAAATAGAGATTTTTAGGCTAGTTGATTTAGAAACTTTAAGATCTAAACCCCATTGACTCAACAATTTAACCGTATAATTAAAATAGCTTTCAGACGTAATAGTAGGTGTTTGAATCAATAAATCAAATGGCAATAAAAGAGAATTTAACACAATTGAACTTACAAACTGGCTCGACTTTGAAGAGTCAACTGTCACGAAACCCTTGACGGGTTTTTTCCATCCCTCACTTTGAATTACAAATTGGTTGTCTTTGAAAAATGATTTAACACCGAGTTGACTCAAAATAGATATGAGTTCTTCTTGCGGTCTACTGAGTAATTTTTCTTCAGCCTTGATTTTAAACTCACCAACTTCACGCGATAATCTCAGAGCTAAAAATCGAAACGTCGTTCCTCCAAGCCCAACGTAAAACTCATTTTCTCCATTTTTTAAAGCTTCTAAAGAGCGTTTTAGCAAAAGAACGTCTTCCGAGCTTGATTTACCCTCAATCTCAACCTCACCTTGATAAGACTGCACAACCAAAGCTCTATTCATCCATGACTTCGAGATATCTAAGTCTCCTTCAAATTGAAAACTCATCCTAAACTCCTCCAACGTCACACGTACATCTTGCTCTTACTTAGCAAATGCTAATTTTTGCCGTTCAAACTCTTTAACTATTTCAGAAACAGTTTTGCGTTGGCTAAAAACAAGATCAGGCTTCAGTATAAAAATAAAATTCAATGTTTTTTCTTTTCGTGATGAAACTATTTTTTTATCCTGTACCAGATACTGAACAACTCTTTTTGACGACAGCGCATTTACTGTTAACAAATCAAACTCGCACTCAGGAATTTCCATAATAATCTGAAGGATTTTCGTCAGATCCTTTTGGTTTAAATAACCTAAATGGTAACTCCATCTTAAACTGAACACCAAACCCATCAAGACGGCTCTTCCGTGCGACAATGAAAGACAAGACTCATACACATGCCCCATGGTATGACCTAAATTAAGAATTTGCCGTAAGCCTGTTGTCTCATACAAATCTTGTTCCACGACTTGGGTTTTCCCAGAAATAAATTGTTCGAGGTGTTTCCATACAAAAGCTTCGCTATAATTTATTTTTTGGAGCAAGTTTGATTTATTAATCAAACAAATCTTAATAATTTCACCAAAAGCTTCTGTTAGACGCTCTTCTGGTTGATTAAGAAGGAGCTCTCGAGAAAGAATAACCTTATCCGCCAGATAAAATGTTCCAATTTGATTTTTAACTCCGTTTAAATTTAAACCTGTTTTTCCGCCATGCGCAGAATCAATCGCAGATAACCATGTAGATGGAATTTGAATAAGCGGACACCCACGTTGATAAGTGGATGCAACGAAACCAACAAAATCACCCACTGATCCACCACCAATGGCAACAAACTGCAATTTTTTTGAGATAATTCCTATTTTTTGCCAGTTTTGAATTTGGCTTAAAACCTTAGCATACATATCTAGTGTTTTAAGTGTCTCTCCTGCCTTAACAGCTATTTGTAAATCAAATTGTTTGAGCCAAGCTCTTAAAGATGGTTTTTTTAGCAAAATCTGATCAAAAATCACAAGAGTTTGCATTTCAGAACTTTGCAGTTGTTTGAGTGTGGGTAAATGAGAAACTTTAATAACTTGAGTTTTTAAGTGTTGTTTTGTCACTCTAGAAATGTAGCCCTTAAAACCAGTCTTTTCAACATGATATAAAGCATTAGGCCGTGCAAGACGCCTAATAAAAAACTATATTGTGCATTATATAAATAATTTAAAAAATGAACAGGCTTAATCTCTCAATAAAAGATGTAGACTATAGCCCACAAAGAGGAGTTTTAGATGCAAAAAATTAAAGTAGCTAACCCAGTAGTTGAGCTTGATGGCGATGAAATGACAAGAATCATTTGGAAATTTATCAAGGATAAATTAATTCTTCCTTATTTAGATATTGATATTAAATATTATGATTTAGGGATGGAGCACCGTGATGCCACCAACGATCAAGTTACAGTAGACGCAGCTGAGGCTATTAAAAAATACAATGTAGGAATTAAATGCGCGACAATCACTCCGGATGAAGCACGCGTAACTGAATTTAAGTTAAAACAAATGTGGAAATCACCAAACGGAACTATTCGTAATATTTTAGATGGTACAGTTTTCCGTGAACCAATCATTTGTAAAAATGTTCCAAGATTAGTTCCTAACTGGACAGCTCCAATCTGCATTGGCCGTCATGCTTTCGGTGATCAATATCGCGCAACTGATTTCGTAACAAAAGGCAAAGGTAAGTTAACTGTAACATTTCAACCTGAAAATGGTGGCGAAACTATCACTCACGAAGTTTACAATTTTAAAGGCGATGGCGTAGCTTTAACAATGTATAACACTGATGAATCTATCACTGGCTTTGCGCGCTCTTGCTTTAATCAAGCTTTAACTAAAAAATGGCCTTTATATTTATCAACTAAAAACACGATTTTAAAAAAATACGATGGTCGCTTTAAAGATATCTTTGAAAACATTTATCAAACTGAATTCAAAGCTAAGTTTGATGCTGCTGGTATCACATATGAACATCGCTTGATTGATGACATGGTTGCATCAGCTCTTAAATGGAATGGTAATTTTGTATGGGCTTGCAAAAACTACGATGGCGACGTTCAATCAGATACGGTTGCTCAAGGTTTTGGTTCATTAGGGTTAATGACATCTGTACTTGTAACTCCAGATGGGAAAACAATGGAATCTGAAGCTGCCCACGGAACTGTGACTCGTCACTACCGTCAGCATCAACAAGGAAAACCAACATCAACAAATCCAATCGCATCAATATTCGCTTGGACACGTGGTTTAGAGCACAGAGCTAAGCTTGACAACAATCCAGCTTTAGACAAATTTGCAAAAACGTTAGAGCAGGTGTGTGTTCAAACTGTTGAATCAGGTAAAATGACAAAAGATTTAGCTGTATGTATTTACGGCGACAAAGTATCAGCTGATCAATATATGAATACAGAGCCATTTTTAGACTTGATCGATGCAAATCTAAAAAAAGCTATGACCCTGTAGTTTAACTTTTAAATTATTGGTTTATGCAAAGCCTTGAGATAACCCTCAAGGCTTTTTTATTTTTAAATTCTAATAATATCTATTAACTAAAATACGTTTAAACTTATTTACAGCGTTTTTGAAAAAACCTTCATAGTACAACGGAGAGACCATCCACTTATAACCAGCACAATTTATTGTATCGTATGCATGAACTCCAATAAGCTGAAACTCCCCATCATTCCACACAAGATGTGGTCCGCCAGAATCGCCAGCACACATACCCTGATTTGGATTTAACGTATAAGATTCATAGCCCAGTGTTTTTTCACTTGGTGCTGTATAATGACCGATAATATACTGCACATTCCATCTTAGTTCCGTTGTGTTTTTAGATAACTCTCTAGAGTTATATCCAAAACCAGCAGAAATGATTGGCATCTTAAATTTAACAGGTCCTGTGTAAAATTTAACTGGTTTATATCCAGCAGGTATTGGCTCTGTTAGTTTGATCAAAGCAATGTCCGTTAACATTTTAATCAGTTCTACATGTGGCTGCCCTTGATAACGATTACGCAAGTCTGTTCGTTGATTAATACGACTTACTAAATCTGCATACATCTTCTGATCATACGAAAGGTACTGTGTACCTTTCCATCTTGGTTCCACACCATCTACTCGGTTATCTTCCGCTACAGAAAGATAATCATAAAAATTTGTTTTTATAATTTTTTGAAAGCCATGCTTTCCACCTAAACCAAACTTTACATGTATAGACATATTTTTATAAATGGCACAGTGTCCAGCTGTTAAAACTAAATCATGACTAACTAAGATACCTGTACAAGTTGTGATTTTTTTATTTTTCACATTATCATAAATATCTAAAGCTAACGTGAACTGACTCACTTTATCATTTTTAGTGGCTGTTTTACTATTAAGAACTACATTTTGAACATTATAACCTGCCCCAAAAAACATTTCAAAAGTTGCTGAATCAGTTGCTGTATTCGCATAAGCTTTTTCTGTATCGATAATTAAGAGTGTATAGACACTTAACAGGAGGCTGAATCCTGTTACACAGACCTGTTTTAATAAGCTATCTAAACGATTATGCTTCATATAATCACTTTCATTATAATTTCTTGTGTTAATCACACTTTCAAAACCTATGTAAAAGTGCAGTCAACTTAATTAATGCAAGAGATACTCCAACGAAAGTGTATCAAAATGATAACTTACTTATTTATTTACTTTTATCAGTTTTGTATGTTGATCTACGATTTAAAGCTAAGATGACATTTCTTCAACATCTTTGCTACTTGGTCTAACGATAAAATATAAAGTAATAATACCTACAAGTAAAACTCCTGCCACTTTAATTTCTTCTATACGAGTGTGAATCAGCATCGTTACACACACGAGCGTTCCCAATACAGGAACAAACATGGGAACTTCAAAACGCCCTGTTTTTTCTTTTTTTATTTTTAAAATAATTAGTGATAAGTTAACCATCAAAAAACAGCTCAACAATAGCGTGCTGGTCGAGCGAGCGAGAATAGAAATATCTCCAGATAAAGCCAATATTAAAAATAGTGCGCATAAAACCAAAGAAGCATTCACAGGTGTTTTTGTGCGTTTATTTATTCGACCTAAAAAGGATGGCAACAAGTGCTGATTCGCCATACCGTAAATTAAGCGAGATCCCATAATAAAATTAAGAAGTGCTGTATTAGCCACGGCAAATACAGCAATTAATCCAAACCCTACTGACGGAAACCACGGGGCTGTTTTACTGGCTACATCTACTAAAGGCGCCGTTGATACGGCTAATTCAGTAGAGGGCATAACTGACACAGCAATCATGCTTATGATCACATACACTGCCGAAGAAACTGAAATAGCTATTAAAATCGCCCGTGGCAAATTCTTTTCAGGCTCTTTCACTTCTTCTGCGACATTAATCATATCTTCAAAGCCAACAAAAGAAAAAAACGTCAATACAGCTCCTGATAGAACTAAAGAAGCCGATATATCTCCCGTAGAATTGCTTTGAGTCACTGCCGATAAATAATCAACTCCTCCAAGAAATTTTGCGCCCGTTACAATAATTAACAAAAGGCCAAATAACTCTATGAAAGTGCAAACCACATTGACCCACATTGACTCTCGTATGCCGCGGATAACAATCGACATAATAAAGAGCGCAAACAACACAACCACGAGCTCAAGTGACACAGCGTTGTTCAACATGTTAATCAAATATCCTGAAAACGCACGCGAGCTGGTCGCCATTGAAGTTATTCCAGAAGCTAATGTTACTAAGCCCACAACATAAGACAGCATCTTCATATTAAAGGCTTTATACACAAAATAAGAAGAACCACCAGCTTTGGGAAATCTTGATCCCAAAGACGCATATGATAAACCTGTTAACCCAGCAGCCATCATACTCGCGACAAATGCTAACCAAACTGCATTTCCCATTTCGCCAGCTGCACGTCCGATCAAACCATAAATTCCGGCACCTAAAATATCACCG
>JBKBTW010000008.1:0-30078 GCA_046291245.1 Pseudobdellovibrio sp.
AGATGATAATCCTCTGTTTCCAAAACATGAATCCATTACAAAAATATATCCTGATCGCGAAGGAACTTTTGAATGGCTCAACCGCCTTGAACTCTTTGTGCCAGGCTACAACGAAAACTACGCTGCTGAAATAAGCCTAGGAATTGCGAAAGACCTTAAGGCTCATGAAGGTTACTATTCTGAACTTATGACAAAAGTAAAAGCTTTTGATTTTAGATTTCGCCCTATTAAAAATACTCTTATTGAACCCAATATATTTTTAGCTTTAGGTGCTGGAGATAAAAAACACAATGAATATTTTTATGGCGCAAAAGACTCTTCAGGAGTTAATAATATCGCGTATGGTGTATGGGTTAATTTTCCTGAGTTAGCCGACCGTAATAATTCAATTATCCAAATTCGTCGCTTCGAAGTTTTAGGCGATAAAAACAAAAATGGACTGTATGCAAAAAACAGAAGTAGTGGCTGGGCAATAACCTTTGTAGGCACTGTTAATCTTTTATGAAAAAAAGTTTCAGTGTTTTAAAATCGTTCGTTCCACTTTTTATAACTTTATATTATTTAGCTCTAACCTATGTAAAGCCTCGTTATATACGCAACATTAAACAAAGTTGGGCTCGAACGATTCTAAAATTTATTGGCTACGAGGTTCATATCTCAGGCTCGCCGCAAGCAAAAGGACCGATCATTTATGTCGGCACTCATATGAGTTATTTAGATATCTTAGTGCTCATAGTATCACAACCAGATATCGTTTTTTTAGCAAAAAAAGAAGTTCGCAGTTGGCCTATCATAGGTGCAGCCGCTCATCGTGTTGGAACACTTTTTGTTAATAGAGACTCCAAAGAGCATCGCCTTAAAATTAGAAATGAAATCGGTGAGATTTTAAATCAAACAAAATCTCATGTCGTTGTATTTCCCTCAGGGACTACTACATTATACGAAGAAAAGACATGGAAAAAAGGCATGTTCGAAGTGGCTCAAGAATTCAATGTCCCTGTACAACTTTTTAAAATTAGCTATGATCCTTACTTTGAATCAAGTTATGTCAACAAAGACTCATTGCTCGAGAAAATGTCTTTACAACTTTCATTAAAAAATAAAAAAGCATTTTTATCTTGGTTAGATGTCTATACCATACACAATCCAGAAATTGACTGTGAACATCTGAGGCTGCAAATACAAAATGACAATTTAAAATAATATTATTTATTATTTATTATTTATTATTTATTATTTATTATTTATTATTTATTATTTATTATTTATTATTTATTATTTATTATTTATTATTTATTATTTTCTCCAGATCAAAAACTAAACAATCAATAAGATCTCTTGTTTTTTTATAATTTACATTTTGAATATCTTTAGCCTCTTTATCAACATTAGAAACGTATAAATTTATTGCAAACGGATTTTGAGTGAGTTTTTTTATTTCATGGACATGAGTTATTATTTCTTCAGGCTTCAAATTATTTGCACCAAGGTGTATTTAATTTTTACTTTTTCTGTAAATCGCGTTTTATTCCACATAAAATCACCTCCTTTTATAAATTTAACTAATAAGGTTACTTTTAGATAGTTAATAACCAAATTATATTGAAAATAGAGTTACCACCAAGTCGTCTCATTAAGTGGTAAACAAAAACAATTTAACTCCGGCCCCACCAGAAGGATGTCCTTTAGCTCTTTGCTGATTTATGGAAATTTTTTAAGTTTACGCTGCAAACTTTGCCTGTGGAGACCTAGTTGCTTAGCTGTTTTTGTGATATTTCCATTGTTTTGAGCCAAAACAAACTCTATGTACTCGTGCTCATGTTGGTTTAGTGTTGTAACAGATTCTACTTGATGAATATTTTCTTTAAGCTCATCACGCAGAGCGCTTTCAATTAAATCTGAGCTAGCAGGTTTATGCAAATAATTAACCGCACCATCTTTAATCGCCTCTACAGCTGAGGCTACACTTCCATAGCCCGTTAGAATAACGATTTTACAATTTGGATTTACCTCTTTCAAATCTTTAATAGCAGAGATCCCCATTTCACCAGACAAACGTAAATCTAAAATGGCATAATCAAAATGCTTAGTCTTAATTTCTTTAATTGAATCCGCCTGAAATACCTCATATCCTTTTTCTATAAAATCCTCAGCTAAAGCTTGGCTTAAATTTTTATCATCGTCTAAAATCAACAATTTATTATCTATAACTTTATCCATAACACCTTCCTAACTGTTAGATTTTGGAATATCTATTTCCACGACAGCCATTCTGTTCTCATTATAAATCCTAGCCTTGCCACCAATGGATTGACTGAATAGCTGCACAGAGTACAGACCAAGTCCTGTGCCATTTTCTTTAGTTGTGACAAAGGGCTCGCCAAATCTCTTTAAAATTTCTTCCGAAAACTGTGAGCCTTGATTTGCAACTTTAATCTGAGCCATACCTTCCTTTTCAAAAATGTAAACAGCTATTTGCCCTTCGGCACTGGCCTCATAAGCATTATCAAAAATATTAATCAGAGCCTGACTTAAATTAATTTTAGGCAAATTAATGATACAAGAAGTTTTGACTAAAACATACAGTTCGATAAAGGCTTGCGTGTTCTCGACTCTCCAAATATCAATAACTTCTTGGATAAAACGCGTAATATCTGTTTCACTAAACCTATACTCGCGGGGATCGAGTTGCGATTGATTAATTTTTTGTATAACCTGCTCACATTCTTTAACTGCATTTTTAAGTTCTATTAAATTAGAAGATTCTGGATTGCGGCGCAGCTCTCGATCAATACGTAGTTTAATTGTATTGAGAGGGCTAGCAAACTCGTGTGAAAATCCCGCCATCAAGGCTCCTAAAGCCCTTAAACGATCCATTTTTTCAGCAAAGACTTGTGTATTAGAAAGCTTTATCTGCTGATTATTTAAAAGTAATCCTAATGACGAGCTTAACACCCACGTCACGAATAATATAAAATGTTGAATCACAAAATCTGCTACTGGATAGGCATGCTCGGGATTAAGGTATCCCACAACCTGCACAATAAAAAGCGCCTGATGACATATAATTAAAAAGACAAAATTTCGCCAATTCTGTAAAAGGACTGCTCCAAGTGATAAGTTTAAATAAACAAAAATATAAAACGGATTACGAATCCCCCCACTTAAAACCAAAAACGCTGTAAGAATGACGATATCCACCGTTAATTGATACGCAAGAAAAATCTGATTAACTGATCTTTCTGTTTTTAACCAAAGCCTACTTGTAAAAAAATTAAATCCTATAAGAAACAGAATAAATCCTAAGAATACACCTAACACGTTAGGAGTAAAAAAATTCGTCACGAATGATGTAACAATCACTAAAGATAAAAACAATACGACCAACCAGCGCAGATTTACAATCCACGCAAGTTTAGATTTGTTAGAATCCATAATATATGTATTCTTTAAAAATAAATAAGTAATGGCTTTTATCACTCTGGTGTCTTATCCAATCCATCGCTAAATATCTATCAAGAACGAACTTTAGCAACATTATGCTGCATCATGTATATTCAGACCTAAACAAAGGCTATTAGTGCTGATTTGACGCATACAAAAGTCTTAAAGAATTTGCAATGACCAATAAAGCCGCTCCTGTATCCGCAGCTACAGCTAACCATAAATTAGAATAACCTAAAAATGTTAAAACTAAAAATACAGCCTTCGTGACTAAAGCAAAAGCTATATTAAATTGAATAATGCTCAACGTTCTACGACCCGCTTTTACAGCTGTTACAACTTGTTGTAAATCATCCGTCATAAGCGTCACATCTGATGTCTCAATAGCAGTATCCGATCCAATAAATCCCATAGCTATTCCTACCGAGGATTTTGCCATTGCCGGAGCATCATTCACTCCATCTCCAATCATAGCTACAAACTGATATTGAGCTTTAAGATCTTCAATGTGTTTAACTTTATCCTCTGGTAATAAATCACCATAGGCATTCTCGAGATTTAACTCTTGCGCAACTGATGAGACCGTCTTTTGATTATCTCCGCTTAAAACAATCAAATGAGAGACTCCAGCTTGCTTTAAATCTCCTAAAGCTTTTCTTGTTGATTCTCTAATTGTATCTCCTAAACCAATCACACCTACAATTATACCATGATTTTCTGTTTTGCTTTTTTGCGCTACTATAACAACAGTCATGGATTGAGCTTGTAAGCTTTCTAATTCCAAATCTAAAAATTCATCTTTAATATTGAGCTCATCCATTAATTTTTTATTACCTAAAAAATAAGTTTGCTCATTTAAATCAGCTTGCACACCTCTCCCTGGTCTATTTATAAAATTTGAAACAGACTGTTTTTTTAAGCCTTTGCTTTGAGCCTTCGTGATAATAGCAACTGCTAAAGGATGTGTTGAGTGCTCCTCGAGAGAACTTGCAATCTCTAATAAAAGCTCTTCTGAAAAATTATTAAATGCTCTCATCTTTTGGACTTGTGGCTTTCCTTCAGTTAAAGTTCCAGTTTTATCAAGAGCTAAAGCTTTTATTTTTCCTAACATTTCAAGTATAGCCCCACCTTTAACCAACACTCCTTTTCGAGCTAATGCCGTCAAGCTTGAAACTATAGATACAGGTGTTGAAATGACCAAAGCACATGGACACGCGATAACGAGTAACACCAAAGCTTTATACAACCAATCATGCCAACTTCCAGAAAAAAACAAAGGTGGTATTACAAAAGTTAGGATGGCTAAAATCATGACCGCAGGTGTGTAAACAGCTGAAAACTTATCAACAAATTTTTGACTGACAGCTCTTTGGCTTTGAGCTTCTTCTACTAAACGAATTACTTGTGATATTTTAGTGTCGCTGAAAAGTTTTTGAACTAAAATATCTAAACTGCCCTCTTGATTAATTGTACCAGCGTAAACTTCATCTCCTTCATTTTTAACGACTGGTAATGACTCTCCCGTGAGTGGAGCTTGATTCACGGAAGACGTTCCTTTAAAAACAATCCCATCTAAAGGAATATTTTCTCCAGCTTTGACTCGTATCTTATCACCTATTTTAATCTCGCTGACATCAACCTCATGAGCTTTGTCATTTTCATCAACACGTATGACTTGATGTGGATTTACGTTGAGCAAATCTTTTATTGCTTTACGCGCTCTTTGTACACTTAAGCTTTCTAAAAGTTCTGACAACGAAAATAAAAAGACAACTGCTGCGGCCTCTAAATATTCATTGATTGCTACAGCTCCAATAACTGCAACGGTCATTAAAACATTCATATCTAAAGCTTTTCTTTTTAAAGAAGAAAAAGCTTTGGGAAATACTAAATATCCCCCGTTTGCGATTGAAATAAATAAAAGAATTTTTTGCTCTAACCCCTTAAAATTTAACCATTGCATGATTAATCCAACGGTTAAAAATAAACCTGATACGGACACTATGAGAATTCTATTTTTATTACGTTTTTGGATATCATCGCTTTCTGCATCGACCACTTTGACTACAGTCGTTTGAATTTTTTCCTTTATTGTTTCTGAACTGATAGTTTTGTCATGCAAAACCTGTACGCGCGATGACATAAGATCAGCTTGAATCTTGAATACACCCTGCATTTTAAGGGCTTCATTAATGGCTTTTATTTCATCTGCGCAGTCCATATTAGAAACTTTAAATACAGTTAGTACTTGTTCGTCATTGGCCTGTAAGCTTTGGGCTAGCACATGAGGCATAGCAACCTCATCATGATCACAACAATGAGATTGGGTGTGAGATTGAGCGTGATTGTTTTTATTGTCATGACTTCCTTGGTTATGATTGTGGTGTTTTCCCATAATACCCTCTTTCATTGCTTTATTGTAAACTCTGTAGTAAATACAGAGTCAAGGCATGTGTTTTAACCTAGAGTGTTTAAAAAACATACCTAATATATCAAAGCTGGAGGTTTTCTATGCTGAGAAATCAAGTCGCCAAGCATATTGGTTTAGATATCGAAACAATTAGATTCTATGAAAAAGAAAAGCTTATAAGTGAACCAAAAAGATTAGACAATGGTTATCGATCTTACACTCAGAACAATATTAAAGAACTTAAATTTATCCAACACTGTAGATCTTTAGGACTTAATTTAGATGAAATAAAACAACTTAAAACAATTGAAAATCAACCTAGTACGGATTGCTCGAAAGTTCAAGATCTTATCAAAGAGCATATTCAACTTATTGATGATAAAATTAGGGAACTCAAAAACTTAAAAACACAATTAAACAACCTTCATGAGTCATGTCATACAGTCGGAAACATTCAAGATTGTGAAATTGTAAAATCCCTTAAAAAAACAACCGAAGATGAATCTTGCGCTTGTCATCCGCGCAGTGAGATAAAAAAAGGGACTTACTCTAAGTCCCTTTAAATAATTTTAACTCGTGTTCATTTCTGCACAAAAAAACTAGCCACATAAAAACGTGACCTCTTAAGCTTTTCTATCGACAAATTCCAGACGATGTAACCACTCTGTATGTTTCCTGACTGCGGCCATTAAACTGAGCTTTACTTTGCGTCGTTTGTACAGCAGCTATAATAAACTGCGCATCTAATGTCCGCGTTTCATCATAATATTGAATGTAACGCTGTCCCCATCTTGTCACAGGCTGAGTTATGCATCCTTTTGGTGTACACACAGTCTCATGATCTTGATACGTACAAGATTCAACACCAGATTTGATTTCAGATCTTTGATAAACGGTTTTATTTTCACCGTACATATCAAAATTTTGTCCTGATTTATTTGCTGGAATCATGTACTGGCCATTTTCAGGTAAATGAGTTTCTTTTGTCGAAATCTCAAACTTAATCTGACCTTGGTTTGTTTTCATTTTAGCTACCACTTTGTTTCTTTTAAAATCCAAAGATGTTTGATACTGCCCCGGAGATACAGCAACTTGTCCTTGAGTTGTCTTCAATGAAAATTGTTGAGCTACATTTAACACACCCTCTAAATCTTTACATCCAGTTAAAAGAAAAAGACCTACAATGGCCATAAACATCTTCTTCATAACACACTCCCTTATTTTATGAATTATTTTGTTGCTTTAGCTTCATCCATATTTGTTTCCAGATTATGAATTCCACCCTTTAAAAAAATTAATGCTTTAACAGCTCTATCGTGAACAAATGAGTATTGCGTTCGCAAACGAATCTCCTCTAGCGATTTTTGAGCTAAACTTTTATCCGAATAACTCGCTATGCCTTCAATGGCCATCGCCTTCAATCCTAACTCTTCTTCGGGGGTTTTATTTTTTAAATTAACGGACTGTACATATTGACTCAAAACTAAAATAGCATTTCTTTTTCCACTCAAGGACAAAATATCAATGGCCAGCTGACGAGCCTCAACTTGATTTCTAGGGTTACGGAGAACACCATCTAAAAAGAGTATATTCTCTTCAGTCACATCCTTTGCTAAAAGGATCAAGCGTTTTTCTGCTAACTCCGGATCATCAAGCAAACTGTGGCTCTGTTTTATCTCTTCATTAAATTTACTTTTAAATTCATTGTTATGGCCTAAATTTGATTGCGTGTCCGATTGAATTTCTGACTGAGCCGATCGATGCCCTTTAACAGGAGATGAACCCTGTTGCGATAAAAAGGTGTTATTTCCGTTTTTTGATTTATGCAGCTCCACTTGAATGGAAGAGTCTATCCATACAAATACAAAGATAAAAGTGATTGATCCTATGAAGTACCAAGGAAGTCTTCTGCTCATAATAAAATGCTACTCCGTTTATTATGAGACTCAACAAAAATTATGCTTTTACTGGCTGCTTTTTAATTTTTTGCAACTCTTTGTAGATCGATAAATAGTTTTTCATAACTTTTGTGTAGTAAGGAAAAAAGGTATGCTCTTTAGCCGGAGAACGCTGCATATTGTTAATACCTCTATTATAAGCATTAATGTATTTAACTGAGTCAGCTTTTAACGTGTTTTGTAAGTATTTAAAATATAACGCACCCACCTGCACATTGTACTCCGGGTTTTTCAAAGCCTCATCGCCTCTCCATTCAACTCCAAACTTCTCTGTGATCCATTTAGCTGTTGAGGGCTTAATTTGCATTAAACCAATCTCTCCAGCCGAACCTATAGCGTTCGTATTGAACTGACTTTCCGTCTTGATGATAGCTAATAAAAATACTGGATCATAATGATGCTTTTGACTTTGCTCTACTAAAGCCTTCATTAGGGAATCAATATTCACCTTACGCGATCCTTTATTCAAATATTTTTCAATGTAATGAGTTAAATTAATATCATTTTCAAACTGTGAAATTTTTGATTTATTATACTCATTATCATCAACAAGCTCACGCACGTGATCTAATCGCCCTTTTTCTAAAATCAAGAATTTGTCTTGATGAACTAATTGATCACTGTTCGTGTTAACTTTTAAAGTGCATATAAGACTGATTGTCATTACTGCTAATAACGCATATTTTAAAAGCTCATTTACTTTAAAACTAACATTAACATTTGGTGTACTTAATATATTTTCCATACTAAGTACTACTTCAAATCAAAGACCAACTTTTAAAATGAGGCTAACTTGCTAATATCACTCTGTTCTTAGAATGAGAAACCTATATTTACTGTGAAGTCTAATATATAAAAAACAGTTTTTACACTTGCCCGAAGAATGACACCGTCTCAAATTTAGATGCCTAACTCATTTCATTTTAATCATGAGATAATGCCTCTTACAGAAGAAATGACCATGATTATATGTATTATAAAATCAAATAAACTGGATATCTACAATAACAACGATTTCTTCTCCAGCTGGTTTTTGTATTTTAGCCTCATCATCTAGTTTTTTTCCTAACAAAGCTTTAGCAACAGGAGACTTCCAAGAGATTTTATTTTGCTTAATATCAAATTCATCAGCACCAACTATTTGATATGTAAATTGCATACCATCTTCGTTTTCTATTGTGACTGTAGCTCCAAATACAACCTTATCTGTGTTCAGAGTTTTAGGGTCTATCACTTCGGAGGCTTCTATTCTTTTTTGCAAAAAATGAAGCCTGCGATCTATCTCCCTTAAACGACGCTTACCATATTGGTAATCCGCATTTTCTGATCTATCTCCATTACTAGCCGCCCATGTCACAGTTTCCACAACTTTAGGACGCTCGTTATTCAGTAATTCACTGTACTCTGTTTTCAATTTTTCGAACCCGAAAGGTGTAATATAGTTTTTTGTTTGATCCATTGTTACGCAAACTCCTGTTTATTTCACGGCTAAGCCATCTTTGAGCGAACGATATCTAAATGCTATTACAGGAGCAATTGAGAAAACTAAACCTGCGCCAAACATAACCACCATAATGAAGATATCTGCAATTGAAAATAGAGGCGTAGATAAAAATAATCCAAATCTTTGCTTCAGATAATCACTCAAGATAAACTCTAAAACAATTTTCATTAGAGCACTGACCAAAATCGAAAATGTTAAAATAAAAGAAACTTCAAATATTATTAATTTTGCAACGACGGAGGTCTTGGCACCCAAGGATCTGAGGATCGCGATTTCTCGACGACGTTCGTTTAAGCTTGTTAAAAGGGCTATCATCATTCCAATAAGCCCTACAACCATCACTAAAGATGAAATTATTTTTAAAACAACTTCAACTTGCGACAAGCTCTGCCAAAGCTCACTTAAAACCACACCCGGAATAACAGCCAATAAAGCCTCACCTGTATCATTCGTAATTTCCCGCTGTAAATTTAAAACCTGAATACGATTTTTCGTTTTTAAAAAAAATGATGTTATAGCCTGGGGCTTAACCATCTCAGAGGTAATTTTATCAACCGTAATGACTTGTTCCGGTGATGGTGCGGCTCCCGTTTTCCAATCAATATGAATTGCCTCCATACCCTGTAAAGATATATACAACGAGCGATCTAAGGCTGTGCCCGTAGGCTTCATAATACCTACGATAGTAAAAGGTTTATCCTCATGAGATTGAAAAGAATCTCCCGTCGTACTTCCATGAACAAGTATAATTTTATCACCTATTTTATAATTTAAACTTTTTGCTACCTCAGCTCCTAAAACGACATCAAAATAGCCTTCAAGAGTTCGTCCCTCCTGCAACTCTATGTTCTGCTGAGACCTATAGCGGTAATGTTTAAAGAAATTATTATCCGTGGCGACAACTCGGTAACCTTTATGCCCATCTCCTAAACTATAAGGAATAGTCCATTCAACCTCATGACGAGCCGCAATTTTTTGGTAATTTTCATAGGATATGTTATTTGTCGCCTGGCCAATATTAAAGACTGAATAAAGCACCAACTGTAAAGAGCCTGTTCTAGCTCCAACAATAAGGTCAACGCCTGAAACAGTTTGAGTAAAACTCTCCTTAAGCGATCTCTGCACTCTCTCTACAGAAAATAAAAGCAGTAAACTTAAAGTTAAAGAAAATACCGTTGCTAAAGTTGAAAACCATCTGTGTCTAACTGATTTTAATGCTAGTTTTAATAATGACATTTGCTGATCCTAAGAAAAGTTAGTTTAAGTGTTTTTGCACAACAGCCAGATGCACTTTATTCACATCTAAGAGATTAAGTTTACGGTCAAACAAATCTTGAATTGAACGATCATGACTTACAAAAATTAAAGTTGTCTGTTGCTGTTTAACCAAAGAAAATAATATTTTTAAAAAATTCTCTCTGTGATCATAATCTAAAGCTGATGTGGGCTCATCAGCAAAAATAATTTCTGGCTTTGATATTAATGCCCTTGCGGCCGCGACTCTCTGTTGTTGTCCTACGGAAAGCTCACTCGCTAGTTTTTGTTCTAAATGAGATAAACCCAGCTCATTTAAGATTTGTTGATACAGCTTTTCATCATTTTTTTTATGATTAAATACAAACGGTAAAAGAATATTCTCTTCAACTGTTAAATAAGGCACCAAGTTAAATTGTTGAAAGATATAACCTATATGCTGAGCCCGAAAAAGATCTCTTTCTGCCGAGTTTAACTTTTGCAAATCTTGATCTAGAATTTGCACAGAGCCCTGTTGAGATTTAAGAACACCCGCCAAGATCTCAAGCAAAGTTGTTTTCCCCGAACCACTTGGCCCAAATAAAAATGTTGTTTCATTTTTATTGAAAGACAGTTCAGGGATATCCAAGACCGGATAAATATTTTGCTGAGACGTGTATTCGAATTTTAAATTCTGTAAATGAATAACTTTAGACATGGGACCTCTTAAAATTTTGTTTTCAACCCGTAACTTAATCCATTTGGGTTTAAAAGCCCTTTTATTTATAAGGCTCTATATAATCACCTTTAATTTCAAATGAAGCCTCTCCATATTGGGAGTTCATGTCTGTAATCGTGAAGTCTCCATAAACCCAAATTGGTCCTTGAGCTGCGGGAACTCCTTTTTTCATTTTCACATAAACCATTTGATTTGGAGGAGGTGCTGGCACGTGTATGCAAGCCTGAGGACTTGGAACTAACAAAAACTCAGTAACCATTTGTTGATTATCTTCAAGAGGCACCATAAAGCCTGGTACCTTAGCTCTTGTTTTATTAAACTTCGCAAGCTCTGGAGCAGCTTTTTTTGCGATATAATCCATCTCACCTAAAAGTCTCCAGTCGATTTCATTTGCATCTCCACGTTCTCCAGAACCAATAAAATACAACGCACCACCGACAGCTACCGAAAAAGCAAAAATTCCTATTAAAATATATTTCATCATAACACCCATTACGATATGATGTTCCTCTATATGAGTAAATACCAAAGCGTGCGCGGCACAAGAGATTTATTACCCCAAACTAAACGTATATTCAGAGCCATTGAGGAAAAAGCGTATAATGCTGCTCAAAACTACGGCTTTAAAGAGATCGAAACACCTATCTTCGAATTTTCTGAAGTATTTCATAGATCACTTGGTGAAACATCGGATGCGATCAGTAAAGAAACTTACACTTTCTCAGACCGTGGTGGCGACTCTATAACTCTACGCCCCGAAGGAACAGCAGGTGTCGTGCGGGCCTACGTGAGCGAAGGCTTGGCTCAACACAATCCAAACAAACTTTATTATTACGGCCCTATGTTTCGTTATGAGCGCCCTCAAAAAGGCAGATACCGTCAGTTCTATCAAATTGGCGTAGAAGTTTTAGGGCTTGAAAATCCACAAGCAGATGTTGAGTGTTTAGATCTTGCTTGGAATATTTTAAAACAAATTGGTTTATCCAAAAAAGTTGTTCTAGAAATTAACACTCTGGGAGATAGCGAAAGCCGAAATGCGTACCGTGAAGCTTTAGTAAATTATTTAACGCCTTTAAAAGATCAGCTCTCAGAAGATTCAAAACTACGTTTAGAAAAAAATCCTTTACGCATATTAGATTCAAAAGACGAAAACGATAAAAAACTTATTCAAGGTGCTCCTAAAATGGAAGACTTCTTGACTGAAAATGCTAAGACGTTTTTTAATTCAGTTTTAGAAGGATTAAAAGATTTAAATATTCCTTATCAAGTCAACCCTAAGCTTGTTCGCGGGTTAGATTACTACTGCCATACAGTTTTTGAATTCGTGACGACAGAACTCGGAGCTCAGGGAGCCATTTTAGCAGGTGGTCGTTACGATGGCTTAGTTGAGACACTTGGCGGAGCAAAAACTCCAGGCGTAGGATGGGCCTCCGGAGTTGATCGCTTAGTTGATTTATCTCAAATAGCCAATGTGTCCCACTCCAATGATAAATTTCCTATAGCTATTGTGGCTTTAGGTGACAAAGCCACACAGCAAGGTTTAAAAATTGCGAGCCACTTAAGAAGTAAAAATCATTACTGTGAAGTTTTTATGACAGGTAATTTTAAAAAGAAACTAGAAAAAGCAAATAAATTAAATTCTCACACCGCAATTTTACTTTTTGAACAAGAAAATGGAAGCATCGAGTATAAAATAAAGAACTTTAAAACTGGCGAAGAAAAACCAGCAACTTTTGAAGAGTGCTTCAGTTTATAAAATCAGAAATAAACTCTGTTTTATGCAGGTAAAGTTGAGAGCTAAATCCGCTCTCTACATACATTAAACAGAGCCTCCAGTTTTTACTTACGAGAGCCTAACTTAACATCCTCACCACGCAACCAGCCATGTATGCTTTGCGTTTGCGTTCTGTTCCAGTAAAAAATCATAAATACACCAAATAAGAACATCACAATACTTAGCCATTGTCCGCGCGTAAGCCCCCAAAGTTGAAAACCGATTTGAATATCTGGAGATCTAAAAAATTCATTTAATGTTCTAACTAATGCATAACAAATAATAAAACTGCCGGCTATAAAACCTGGTCTACGCGATTTACGAGCCAAAAAGAATAGAACTAAAAATGTAAACAAACCTTCACTCAGAGCTGCGAAAATTTGAGATGGATAACGATAATCCAACAAAGGCCCCAAAAGTTGTTTCAACGTCCCGTTACCGTTTTGAATTTCATTTATAATTCTATACAAGGCTCCATAAACCTCATCACGCGCTTCTGGACTTGAACGATAATTAGAAATCAACTCAGTCCATTTAGAAGCGGTTATTCCAATATTTTCAACAACAGGAGTAAGTGTTGATAACCGCTCAAACTCATAACCTGGCCAATTTAAAATATCAGACGGGAATCTCACTCCATAAGGAAAACTTTCTGGCGCTATTCTGCCAACAAGTTCACCATTAATAAAGTTTGCAATACGTCCAAAAAACACACCGATAGGTCCCACTATCGCTACTAAATCCAATAAATAAATTGGATTTAGTCTGTGTTTACGTGCATATAAAAAACACGCGACAACAATACCAATAATCCCACCATGACTCGCCATTCCACCTTCGTTAACAGCTAACACTCCCCAAAAAGGCACTGAGCTTCTAAAACTCCATAAAAGGGATTGATCATAAAAAAGACAATAGCCTAGACGTCCACCGATTAAAGTTCCAAACGCAGCGTAAGTGATGAAGTCTGAAACTAACTCCGGAGCTAACTCTGAGCTTTGTCTTTTTACAAGCCATTTTATCATCAAATAAGCACACAAAAAGCCAAGCAAATAAGAAAAACCATACCAACGTGGCCCAAAGTTTTCAGAAATGCGAAAAATAAATGGGTTTAAATCATGAATCATATCTCAATACCTCGAATGCTTTTATCATCCATTAGACATAGGCTATCGTCAATGCTACATTCAGCCTTATTGCAGCGATTAAGAATCTCAAAATAAAATCACAAAGATTTTACTAAATCTAAACAAGAGAGAAAGTGGTCTATGACAACAAAAAAAGTATCAGATATTTTTGATCCTCAACAATGGGATGAAGTTTCAGGATTTAACTTCACTGACATCACATATCATAAAGCCAAAAATCAAGGAACAGTTCGTATCGCTTTTAACAGACCTGAAGTGAGAAACGCATTTCGCCCTCACACAGTCGATGAACTCTATACAGCTTTAGAGCATGCAAGGATTTCCGCAGACGTGGGCGTTGTTCTTATCACAGGCAATGGACCTTCACCTAAAGATGGCGGCTGGGCGTTCTGCTCTGGCGGCGATCAGCGCATAAGAGGAAAAGATGGTTATAAATATGAAGGTGCAGATAGCAATGGCACCGGTGAGATGAATAAAGTAGATCTTGCAAAACTTGGTCGATTGCATATTTTAGAGGTTCAACGCCTGATTCGTTTTATGCCTAAAGTGGTCGTAGCCGTTGTTCCAGGCTGGGCTGTTGGCGGAGGACACTCTTTGCATGTTGTTTGCGATATGACAATAGCTTCTCGTGAACATGCTATTTTCAAACAAACAGATCCTGATGTGGCAAGTTTTGATTCCGGTTATGGATCAGCTTATTTAGCTCGCCAAGTAGGACAAAAAAAAGCACGTGAAATCTTTTTCTTGGGTCGTAATTACAATGCAGAAACCGCTTTTCAAATGGGCATGGTTAATGAAGTTGTGAAACACGAGGATTTAGAAAAAGTAGCTCTTGAATGGGCCGCTGAAATGAACTCAAAATCACCAACTGCAATGCGAATGCTTAAATTTGGATTTAATTTAATTGATGACGGTTTAGTTGGGCAACAGCTATTTGCTGGCGAAGCCACTCGTTTAGCTTATGGCACAGAAGAAGCAGTTGAAGGACGCAATTCTTTTGTTGAAAAGCGACCTAAAGATTTTAAAAAATTTCCTTGGCATTACTAACATACATCAAACAAATTTCTTATCTGATGAAAGACTTCAACATCTAGTATGCAGTCTATACATTGATCAGTATAAAAAAGTAGGAGCACACACATGAGTATCTTTTACAGATAAAATTTCAGTGTTTTGGCATTTAAATCCTTATTTTTTATAAGCTTCAGAAATAGCTTTAACCGCAACTGATCTTGCAATTTTAAGTCTAACTTGATCTTTTGTTAGGCTAGCAAAAGCGGATGCAGCTAAAGTCTATGTAGCGATAAATGTTAAAATGGATTTCATATAGCCTCTCCTTTTTATAACGAATGGAAACGTAGATTAAGCGCATAATTGATCATGCAGGCCTATGATCTAGAAAAGTGACAGAATCCCTTGGTAATTAGATGTGACAGAATCCCTTGGTAATAACAATAAAATATAGAATCCCATCTTGAAACAAAGTAAGGATGGTCTAGAGAAAGACTGAATCGAATCACATAGATACAATCTCTATGTTTATAAACAACACTAGAGTGTTTCAATATTAAATAACACCCCCTAATATCTATTAATTACAATATAAGTGATAAAATAGAGTTATGAAAACACTTGAAAAAAACTCTACTCCTAGTGATGTATCATTAAGTAGTCATAAAACCATAACCGGTAAAAAATTACTTTTACCTTTTCTGTTTTTTTTCTTACTCATTTTAATCATTTCAACATCTTTTACACAAAAAATACATGCCCAATCTTCATCATCAGATCGTCCATGGCTCCTCTCAAAAGGATCAGCAGCTCGCGAAGCAAAAAGATTTAATCTCTATGATTGGCTCGAAGAAAAGAACAGAAATAAAGTGATGGATATGTGGCTATCTATTAATACACCATCACCTTATGAGTTTATGTTAGGCGGAAGCTTTAACCAATTTAACACTCAAAATGAAATCGCATCTTTAGATTCTAAAAATAAATCTTATCAATTAGAGGCCTCTGCTTATGCATTACTTGTTGGTTTAACAGGTGAATATGAAAATAATACTGAGGAACGTTTTCATGATATGACAGGCATCTTTAATTTAAGATTATTTGGTCACACGATACAAGGCACAAACTTAACAGCTCATTATGGGTTAAGAACGCGCAAGGACAACTCTGGTCAATATAGACTCAATCAACAATTTGCAGCCGCCTCATTTCAACTTTATTTAATGAAATATTTTGGTTTAACATCGCACTATAGATACTTCTTTCCTTTTGAAGAAAGTTTTTATGGCGATACAAAATCAGATCTTCAAAGTTACGGAGCCTTCATAGACTTTGCCTCTTTAAGAATTATGGGATCTTACTTTTATGAAAGGCAAAACTCTAAAAAAAATAATGTCGAACAACGCATCTTGAAAAAAGGAACCAAAATAAGTTTACAATTATTTTTTTAGAACATAAAAACTCAAATTTCTTGAAAAAGAAAAATATCCTGTCTCGTATTCAACAGGATTGATATAATACTTCCGAAGAAGTTTAAAATTATTCTATTGTAAATTATTTTCTTTCTAGCAATGCCGCATAAAAACCATCAAATTGATCTTTATGTGGCCATAATCTAATTTCCTTCACAAGTTGCCATTTCTGACCTTCTTCGGCAGATAAAAACCATTTAACTTGATCTTCATTTTCTTGATTCAAGATACTGCATGTTGCATAAACCATTTTACCATTCGGTTTACACATCTTAGAGTAATCCGTGATGATTTCTCTTTGTAAAACTATTAATCTTTCTATTTCATCTTGAGAGAGTTTCCATTTCGTATCTGGATTACGGCGTATCACTCCCAAACCCGAACAAGGTACATCTAAAAGCACACGATCAAATGACCCTTCTAGTCTTTTGATCACTTTTGTAGACTCGATCACTTTTGTTTCTACAATATCAACTTTATTACGAGCGGCACGCTTTTTTAACTCACCTAACTTCCACTCGTGAATATCCATTGATATAATTTTACCTTTGTTCTTCATCAAAGCCGCTAAGTGCAACGCCTTTCCTCCAGCGCCTGCACACGCATCCACAACACGTAAACCAGCACTCACATCTAACAAGGGTGCAATGAACTGAGAGGCCGCATCTTGGACCTCAAAATAGCCATTTTTAAAAGCTTGTGTAACGAATACATTTTTACGCTCTATTAATCTTAAAGCCTCTGGCAAGCCGTGAACTTTTTCGGTAATAATATCTTCTTTTTCAAGTTCTTTAATGAGACTTTCTCGATCTATTCTTAAAGTGTTTGTTCGCAAGTAAACATCCGCCGGCGCATTCAAAGCTTTCATGATTTGCGGCCACTCAACCTGACCAAAAACTTCCAAACCCATTTGATTCATCCAATCAGGAAAAGACTGCTCGACTTCGATAGGATATTTTTTGTTGAGATTTTTTTTGATTAAATCAATATCTAAAGGAAATTCATCTTCTAAATCCACCAAATCGAGCTTATTTTTTAATAAGTGTACCGCTATTAAATTATACGCTTCAGATGTTTCAGCAACTTCAGAGTAAAAGCGATGGTAGCGGACGATTTCATAAATTGTCTCAGCAATAAATTTACGATCTCTAGATCCTAATTTCTTATTAGCTTTAAAAAGTTTTTCAATAACTTTATCGGCGTATCTATTATTTTCAAAAATATCATTTAAAGCTTCAGCGATTTTTTTAATAACGTGGAAATGTAACTTCATGAGGTCTCACTTGCTAAAATGTGAAGACCGCTCCTGCAGAAATAAATGTTCCGTTCAACTGGCCATCACTTGTCAAATTTATGTGATTTTTTAACCCACCTTCGACAAAAAAACCAGTGTTCTCAAATAAATTAAACAGTCTTAGCCCTGCAAAAAGTTGATAATCAAATGAAATTGATGATTCATCACTCAATTGCTTAAAGAAAATACCAGGACCTGCCACCAAACCGAAATAAAGCGGAAACTGCGAACCCGCATCAGGAAATGTTAAACCATATAAAAAACTCATTTTAGAGGCTTTTTCTCCTGCAACTTTGTAATCATTATAACTAATCTTCGCTATCGTATCGAACAAAGCGTAATCCTGGCTAAGTCTGTAAGTGATATCAAAACCAGCTTTTCCAACGTCATCCTGACTGCCTTTAGTTCCCCACTTATAAGAGGCACTATTCATGTAGGAACTAATACCAACTGCGAGATAATGATCTTGTGCCGAGAGTGAATCAATCGACGAAGGATATCTTTGACGAGAATAATCTGCTTCTGAGTTGTTAGCTTGCGTGACACCTTTACTTTGAAAGTATTTTGCAGCCGCACTTCGGCCCACTTTGGGCGCAGAAGCCACTGCATAAATTGAACTCATTGAAATAGCTGCAAAAGTAAAAATAAAGCATTTAAATTTTTTCATATTAACAGATTAGAATTACAGACTTAAATTGGCTAATGAAAGAACATAACGCCATGCAAAAGTTTAGTCTAGTTTATGGGGGCTATTGACCGAAAAGAGACTGTCCCCTAGGTTACGATGAGTAGGACAATAATCATGAGATGCCCATTTTGCGGACACACAGAAGATAAAGTATTAGATACTCGCGTACAAAAAGACGGAGGTATTCGTCGTCGTCGTGAATGTTTATCTTGTAAATCAAGATACTCAACATTAGAAAATGTTGTTTTAAGCTATCCTTTTGTCATCAAAAAAGATGGCCGTAGAGAGCCCTTCAGCAAAGAAAAGCTTCTCAAAGGTTTACAAGCCTCTTGTCAAAAAAGACCTGTCAGCGCAAGCCAACTAGAAGCCGTTGTCGATCGTATTGCCTCATGGATTATCACTCGCGGCGAAAGCGAGATCTCTGCCAAACTTATCGGACGAAGACTCATGGCTGAGTTAAAACAGCTTGATGATGTAGCTTATATTCGCTTTGCTAGCGTTTACAAAACATTTAAAGATGTTCAGGATTTCGTTGAAAAACTTGAAGGTGATGAGCTTGTGGATTTTATCGAAACCAATAATCCTCAATTAAGTTTAGCTGCTATTCCGACTAATCCTACACTGCAACAACACTTAAGAAATTTCGAAGAAGATGAAAGGTCAACACCAGATGAGAAGACAATCGAGAGAACTCGCCCTTCAGATCCTGTTTCAAACTGAATTTGCTCCACAGATGAGCCTATCTGATTTAGCTTCAGTCTTTGATAAAACATTTGAAGAACAAACATTAAAATACACGTATGAACTTGTGAGAACCGTACAAGCAAACAAAGAAAAGCTTGATGTAAAAATTCAATCTGCTAGCCGTCACTGGAAGGTTGAACGCATGGCTTCTGTTGATAGAAATCTTTTACGACTTGCCTTGAGTGAGATATTTTTCACACCAGAGCTTATTGAACCTAAAATTGCTATAAATGAAGCTATTGAAATAGCAAAAATCTACGGTACTGAAGAATCAGCTTCGTTTGTAAATGGTATTTTGGATCAAGTTATCCGCAACGAAAAGTAACTTTTAAATGAGGTTTTTTTGAAAGAAGAAAATCTATCCTCTACATCTTGTAAAATCTGGGTTTTAATTGAAAACCCAGAGAGTTATTGGTGGAAGAAGATTGATTTTAACACAGGTTTTTTACTTTCAAATATCAGGCAATATCACCCAACACCGACACCGACGGCCCTCAATGAGCTGGTAAAGACGACTAAATGGCCTTTAAAAAATTATAAAAAAAATACAGCTTGGACCCTCATTGGCTGCCAAAATCATTTTGATGCTGATTGGTTATTCCTCATTCATGACAATGTAGCCTTTAAAGAGTCAGAGCTGGAATTACTTCTTGAACAATTGAACATCAACAGTATGCGCTGTTTTGCACCTTTCGAGCCCTCAGCTAGCCTTAAAGCTAGATTAAGTCATTGTGATTTAGTTTCAGAATCAAAAAATCCCTAAAATGCTCTAATATGGGTTCATGCCTAATTTAATCCAAAAAATTGAAACTTTACTCGATTATGATGATCATTTTGAAAATCTTAATTTACAAAAAAATCTTAAATTTCAAATCGAAAGAAATCACGAAATTTTAGAAAAAATTATTTTTGATTACCAAGACAGCCAAAAACAAAACCAACGTGAAAAACAATGGGAAATATTTTTTAGCAGATTGACAGCCTTTTTTGAAATTGGATTTTTAATTAAACAAGCTAAAAATGAAAAAACCAATTTCACCGAAACGCAAATTCAAAAAATGTTCTACTACGGTGAAAATATTGAAAAAAAATTGCCTCGTCTTAAATTCAATTTACCGCAGTCGCCTCTCTTTAATATTTTAAAAACTACAGGAAAACCTTTTTTAGCTAAAATGGGGTTGGGAAAGCTACCACAAGTAGAAAATATGACCTGTCTTTTAATACGACTGGATCAAAACACGTACGTGGCGCTCTTAACGCCGCTTGCGAACCCTTGGCTCAAATTGCGTTGTGAAAGCTTACACAAAGCTTTAATACATCAAGACTATTATTTAGAAGAAGTCTCTGATAAAAAAAAGAAATAACATCTATCTAAAGTGTAGCTATGCAAAAAAATAATGTTCACACAATTTTTATTTTATCCGATGGCACAGGCGAAACTGCTGCCACAATGGTGAGAGCCGCTCTTGTTCAGTATGCAGAGCAAGAGATCAATATTATTCGCTGTAAAAACTTAAGAACAGAAGATCAAGTTCTTAAAGTGATCGATGATTGCTTTGAAAAACGCGGTATGGTTGCTCACACATTTGCTTCTCCCACGTTAAGAAATAAAATTGCCGAAGTCTGTATAGAAAAATCCATCCCTGCGACAGATTTATTAGGACCACTTATTGTTACATTAGATGATTTTTTTGGCGTACCTTCTTCTAGTCAAACCGGTTTATTACGCCAAACCAATGATCATTACTACAAGCGAATAGAGGCTATTGAATACACTGTTCGCAATGATGATGGAAAAATCACGAATGAACTTGATAAAGCTGATATCGTGCTTGTTGGAATCAGCCGTACAAGTAAAACGCCACTTTCTATTTTTTTAAGTCATAAAGGCTGGAAAGTCGCAAATATACCCTTGGTGTTAAACACACCTCCACCTGAACAACTTTTCAAGATCGATCAAAGAAAAATCGTGGGCTTGATCATTGATATAGATTCCTTACAACGCATTAGAAAAAATAGGCTTGAAAAATTTGGCCAAGATCCTGGTGGTGATTATGCCTCACTCAATCAAATTATGAAAGAGATCGAATACTCGGAAAATCTTTTTAAACAAAATAAAAGATGGCCTGTCTTCAATGTTACTGAACGTGCCCTAGAAGAAACTGCAAGCGAAATTGTAAGACTCATCGCTGCTCGTATGGGATTACCCGAGTCTGTCCTTTTCTGAAATGTAGGCCAATACACAAAGAATAAGGCCAATAACTATATCCTGCGTAACTGATGTCGTTAATATGGAATAAACAATTAGAAAAAGACCTATAAGAGTGAGCTTAAGATTAACTTGCTTTTTACCTAAAGCAAACAACCACATACCTACACAAGTAAAAAATAAATTTATTAAAAATGCGCTACTTAGTCCCAAAAGTAAACTCACTTATTTTGACTTAACTTAATTTAACTTAACTTAGCATTTTATTGAATTACCAAAATAAGCTTAGATTTATAAAACTGCAATATTTTAGCTGCGCTCTTGATCACCCGTTAAAGCATGAAAAAGTATTTCTGCAGTTTGTGCAAATGGACCTTTAGCTTTGCGATAATAAATAAATTCGGTTTTATACTCAAAATCAGTCATTCTGATGTGATTCAGACGACCACCACGAATTTGCTTTTTAACTGAGTGAGCAGGTAAAAAACCTATACCTAATCCACTTTCAATTACACGTTTTAAAGTGCCCACATTAGAAGATTCAAAAACAGCAGGTACATCACCCATTTTCTCATTAAGCATTTTATCAAAATCAGGAAATTCATGCGAAAAATGAACGTAAGGAATTTTTTTAATATCTGCTAACGAAACAGTTGGCGGGTAGAACTCATCTTTGCCAGAACCTACAAGCCACATTTCTTCGTTCAACAACACATGCGAAACAGTTTCTTGAAAGACCTTATTGTAGTTTTTTTGCACGTCAGGAAGAACCACCACATCAAGCTCATCTTTTTCAAAAGCTGCGATAAGCTCCTCACCTTTTGCATAATCGACTTTAATCTTAAAATCAGGATTAAACTTTAACAACCGACTTACCACAGGACTCATCAGATGCAATCCGATTGAGTTCAATGTCCCAATACGCAATTGCCCTCGCAACTGAGCGCCTACAGATTTAATTGCAATTTCTGCTTGTTGCGATAGGCTTAAAATCTTTTTAGCATGTTCGTATAAAATTTCACCCTGAGCTGTAGTTTTTATCTGCTTTGATCCACGGACGATTAACTCAATCCCTAATTCATCTTCTAAATTTTTCATTTGCTGGCTTACAGCTGGCTGAGTTAAAAAAAGTTTGTCCGCAGCAGCTGTCATACTGCCTTCGGAAACTACCATGACAAAAGTCTGGAGTTGTGAAAGATTTAACATATAAATACCTCATTCCCGTGAAACAAATTTGATACAAAATCAAAAACCCGTTAGACTTGAACATACATTACTACTTTAATGAGAATGCGACAAGAGGGACAGCATGAGATATTACAGTTTTAGACTATTACCGTTCATTATTTTTTTTATCAGCTCTATCACACAAGCTAGAACTTTTAAAAATGCTTATATTTCTTTTGAGATGCTTGATAACTGGAAATGTAAGCTTGAACAAACTGAGTGGGTTTGTCGCGCGGAAGACCCTCAAGAATCAAAAGAAGCTGTTATCATTTTAACTGCTAAAGAAAAAGGGCCAACTGATAGCTTCCCTATATACACGGAGCACCTTTCTAAGCCTATGACACTCGCATTGCGTACCGGAGGAACAACTCAATCAGCGGTTACTATGCCTCCACGCGAAGAAGTCATTAACGATCATAAATGGTTAGATGCTATCCATACAAGTTCAGAGGTTCAAAATTATTACACACGCTATCTCGCTACGATCAAAGATCAAATTGCTATTTTAGTTACATTGAGTGTTCACAATAAGTATTACACAAAACATAGAGCTCATTTCATGAATACTGTAAAATCCTTAAGGGTGATCGCGACTAAAGATTTACTCTCAAGACCTGATCTTGGACCACTTCGTGGTTCTGGCGAAGTGCTTGGCGCAGGTGTAGGACAAGCTATGCCAGCCGACTTATTAGCTGCCGAAGATGAGTTTGGCGCTGCTGGCGGAGCTGGTAAAAAGGGTTTACTCCAAAACGAAATGGTCTTAGGCGGAGGTTTACTTCTTTTAATCGTTGGTCTTTATGTAGGTATTAAACTATACCAAAAACGTAAAGGATAATTTTTATACATTATCTTAAAAGTATAAAATGCTATCAAAAAGAAGGTTTTAATGAATCAGATTAAAACCTTATCGTAAGTTTTTCTAAAAGATATCAACTAATATATTTAATAAATATCCATACATAAATAAGTACACTTTATCCTGGTCTGTCATTAAATATCTTCCATTTGGATTTGATTTACCTTTTAAATTTGTATCATATCTTTTAGACTGACTTAAATTCGAATCATAAACTAAAACACCTAAATCTTGATAATAAGTAGTAACTCCTACATACTTACCATCTTTAACATATGTAAAATCCCACAAATTATGAGCGGCATTATTTGTAAAATTGAGATTTTGGCTAGTCCAAGACATACCACCATCCATGCTGACAAAAAGCTTGTATATTAAATTTGGAGTTTGCCATGAGTCTGAATAGCCACTTCTTTTATCTAAATAAACTAATCTTCCATTATTATAACTAAATGAAACATCGCTATTTAAACAATCTGTACACGACGGAAAGTTCACCATCGTAGTAGTACCATTTAAAGAAGTACGATATAATTTTTTTATGGTTTGATTGCCATCGTTTAAATTTAGCAATGCGAATATATAACCATTATCTTTATCGTAAGTTCTTTTAATTAATGTGGCCCTATATGCACTTCCGATTGTAGAACATAGATTAACCGTATTAGTAGGTACAACCAGCATTTCAGAACTGATATAAATATTTAGCTGATCAGAAGAACAATTTACCTCGCCGTTGGTGTTAAAATTAAAATTATCAAATGTTACAGAATAACCAGCACCTAACATTGCGTTACCTTTATAAAAATAAGAGTTACTATCAACCATACTGTATACATCATTACGCTGATTGCTTGTCGCAAATGAATCATTAGAAACATAACCATATGACTGACCGGCCGGGAAATTTGCTACCACCTACAATGTTAATTCTCAGCTTACAAGTTGCATGTTGATCCCCCAAGTTTCTGGTATATCAACTACAGAGCTTCCACTCCAAGGATTACACGCATTTAAAAAAAATATCGAACCAATTATAACTATTGATTTTAAAAAGATATATTTTAAGAAGTAAATTCTTCTTTTTTTGCATAACAAATGAATACTTGTATACATAGACCTACGTCTCCATACGTTATACGTATCGGTTGTCATCCGAAATACATGAGGACAAGCATGGTAAACTGTTTCAGTATGAGACAAGGACTACATATTGCATGTAATTTATTTATGAAAAAAAATAATATTTTGTTTTTTATTATGCCAATTTTTATATATCTTCCTGCTTTTTCATCGCAATGCTTGGATTTTTTTAAATTACCTAAAGATAAAAATCTAAAGAACATACTGATTACTAAATCTTCATCCGCATCCGAAAAGCATTTAGCGAGCAGAAATACTTATCAGAGATTCTATCTTGAAACAGTAAAACTTGTTCAAGATAATCGCATAGCTTTTACTGATTTTAGGGTTATGACTAAAAATTTAGTAAAAGACTTAAGTAACTCAAAATTGCATACAAATGAATATCTCGTAAACATTTGGGCAGATCATCTTTCTGCTAGATTGTTAATGACAAAAAAAGAAAATAAAGATCCCATCCTACCAGGCTTATCTGAAATTATGAGTTACAAAGATAATATTGCTATGTTTTTTATAAAAAACATAGCCAACGATCCCGTATCTTCCTGGTATAACTTCATTGCTAATGAAGTTACCCCTATGGATTACTTCAATGAAGGATTATTGCGTGCTAATGAACTTAATAGCTTTAAATTTAAAATGAAGTCTGATCTTGCAAATAGACCCAACGATGTTGAGTCTTACTATTTTTATAATATACAACGAGAAATCATAAGAAGAATTTCTAAAAATCCTGAAGATTTTTACACAAGCTTAGGCCTAAACAATCCGCTAAAAGACCACAACTATCTTCCTTTAGATAATAATGTTACCGAAATGTATAGAAATATGGGTTTAAATCCTCCAGAAGCAAAAAAAGTGAGTGATTCTTTTAAGTTTAGAATTAAACAACTCAAAGAGCGAATATTTTTTCTAAACTAGTTAGGACTCTAATTCACTACGAAGTCGGTAAAATAAACATCTTTAACTAATCCCGCAACTAAAATTTTATTAACTTCTTCTACGATTTTATCTTTCAAAAAAAGTTTTCCTTGAATTGTTTCAATATCAGCAAAAGAACGTTCATTCAGTAGTCTTATAATCTTATCTCGAGCTTTGGCTGTTTTTTCTGTTTCTAGAATTTCCGAGAAAGACTGAGCACTCATCATATCTAAATTTATTTGCAGCATAATTTTACGTTGAGGTTGTCCAGACAAATTCACAACAAACTTTTCCATCGTGTATATATTTATACCTCGTTCTACACTTTCAGGCAAACTACTTGGTTTTCTCAAAGTTTCTTCTATAATATATGGCGACTCATAACCTATTGTTGAACTATAAACCCAATAAGCCCCAATACCTAAACCTACAAAATTCATTGTCACTAATAAACCATTTATAATGAGCCCTAACTTTTGCTTCATTAAATCACCCCAGCTTTGGAATTCATTTACCCATAGACTATCGGATAATAAAACTTAGGTCTTAAGACTTTTGGCTCATTTTTTTATAATGGATTAATTCTTAAATCAAAAATACAACCTTATATTGAATAAAATGATCTTTCGGATCCTTAATTATCATAATGAAACACTCTGTCTAGTCTTTAGACCTAAGACTATTAAATTTAATATCTACAAACATCGATTAAATAAACCACTTTAGTGTTTGTCTGATTGTTAAGTTTAAGACAAAATAGATATTGATCATGAAAAAAACTATTATCAAAACTGTAATTACAACAATTACGCTTTTTGCTGGCCTATTAACACACGCAGAAAGCAAAGATGATAAAATTAAAGACCAACTTTTTCCTTCTGAAATTTTGCAAATCAGTGACGATGAACGCATTAAGGCGTCTGTCCTGTTAGCCGATAAACAAGAAAGAAAAATTTATTTTTTTGAAAATAATGCCAACATCAGCAGCGCTACAGAGTCATATGAAATTGATATTGGTAAAAATGATGGCCCTAAAACAAAACGCGATGATAAAAAAACGCCCGAGGGTATTTACTTACTTTTAGAAAAAATTACGCCTCCCGAAATACCATTTGACCTCTACGGAAGCATGGCTTTTACAACAGATTATCCAAATGTATTTGATAAGTTCGAAAATAAAACTGGTTCTGGCATCTGGCTTCACTCCGTACCAGACACCGTGCCTTTAAATCGTGGCTCTCGTGGGTGTGTTATTTTGCGTAACGAAAACATTGCTAAAGTCTCTGACAGAATATCCCTCAAAAAAAGTTATCTTATTATTAATGCTCAATCTAAATGGATCTCTCCAGAGGCTCACGCGATGGAGCTTAAAAAAATATCTGACTGGATTAATAACTGGCAAAATCAATGGCAAAACCAAGACCTTGAAAACTATATTAAACTCTACTCAGATGATTTCGCTTCACCTGGATTTAATAAAAAATCATGGCTTAAACACAAAGAAAAACTTAAATCGCTGTACTCAAATATTACAGTTACTTTGTCTAAACCCAGTATCTTTCATCTAAAAGACCAGTACATTGTTAAATTTATTCAAACTTACTCTTCAGATAAGTATCAGGACATCGGTATAAAAACTCTGTATTTACTCGAGGAAAAAAACCAAATTCAAGTTTTAAGAGAAGAATGGGCTGCTGTTAAATAATACGTCTCGTAAAGCACCAATACTATCTATACTCCACAAAAAACAAAGCCCTATCAGTTTTATTCTGACAGGGCTTTTATACTTTACACTTTTAAAAGGCAGAGCAATCATAAGCTGCCTTTTTTTAGTTTTACTAACGCTAATTACTCAGCGCTGTTATCTTCTGATTTTTCAAGATCAAGATTTTCAGACTGAGCTTGTAAATCCTCAAGTTTATTTTCAAACTGTTTTACTTCTTCTTGAGTAATACGCCCTAAACGCAAGTTGATTTCAGTTAAACGTTTATCGAATTTTAAATCTTCTAAAGCTTTATTTAATGACATATCGGTACTCCTCAAAGATACGTTGTAAAATATTTTTGAACAAAAATCCAGCTATTAATTAGGCTTGCGCACCTTCGCGTATCCCGCGAGCAATTAGGCTTGCGCACCTTCGCGTATCCCGCGAGCAATTAGGCTTGCGGTACACTTATGCGTCCTTTAATTCCAGTATTTAGGGTTGTTCTCGTCCTTCTTTTTTTCATTGTCGACAACAAGGCGCAAGTTAGATGCTTTCTTACGAGATTTCGTAGCTGTTTGCTGAGTCTTGTAATAGCTAACAGAACGCAATATTATAAAACCAGAAGCTATGCCTCCTAAATGGGCTAAATATGCGACCTCACCACCAGCGAATCCAGTTCCCACTAAAGACGCCAAATCCATTGCTCCTGCAATCATCACAAAATATTTTGCTTTTAAAGGAAATACACCCATGAAGTAGATCTCACGCTCAGCAAAAATAATCCCATAAGCGAGTAATAAACCAAACAATCCGCCTGAAGCCCCTAAAACTGGAGTAACTAAAATAGGTTTATAACCTGTTGATGCAGCATAAATAGCCACACCTAAACAGTATATAATAGCAGCCCCTACAGCACTGCCTAAATAATACCATGTAAAAAATTTTGATCCCCATTTACGCTCCAACTCCGAACCGAAAAACCAAAGCATGAGCATATTAAACAACAAATGAAAGGGAGATATCGCATGAAAAAATGCATAGGTCAGAAGTTGCCACAAATAAAATTTTTCAATCACCATTTGCGGTGTTAAAACTAAAACTCTCCACCCATGAAATCCCATGAATTTATCTAATATGATTTGCACAACGACCCAAAGGCCTACCGTTAAAATCAAAAGTCTTTTTACGGCTGGAGTTAACGGGGCAAAAGCTAATGAACTCATTCTACACTCCTACTATTTACTATATGTATTTTTGAAAAATACTTACGAAGTTTTTTATAAGTACTTTTAGGATCTTCAATCACAAGTTTTGTTTCTGCAATTAATGGGAAAAAATTAAGATCCCCATTCCAACGAGGCACAATATGGTAATGAAGATGCTCTGGAATACCAGCTCCGCCTGTAGCCCCATGATTAAGACCTAAATTAAAACCGTGCGGATTATAAACAGTTTTCACAGCTTGCACGGCCAACTTAAGGGTTTTATGTAAATCATTGTACTCAGCTTCACTTAAAAGAAGTAAATCGCCAATATGTCTTAACGGCAAAACTAGCACATGGCCATTATTATACGGAAACTTATTCACCACAATCTGAGAGTACTCCGTTTTTAAAACACATAGAGTATCTGTATGCATTTTTTTTTGTGCTGACTTACAAAAAACACAGCCCTCTGGCTTTATAAGTTTTCTGACATATTTCATTCGACCAGGCCTAAAGAAGATATCTCTTTCAATAGGCCAAACATCTTGTGCCATATTCTTAATGTTATAATCTTTAACAGATTTTTTTTTCTGTACTTTTCCTTTAGCAGTTTTCTTCATTATTTGCTCATCTGGATTTATTCATCCGTAATTAAAACTATTCCCAATATCCAGGCATTAAATACATAGGCTGATTTAAATATTGAGTCTTCATAACGCTTTTAATAACTGCTTCGATTGAGTTTTTCTTTAAAGCACTTTTAAAATCTGACAAGTCGTTTAACGCATTCAGATCATCTTCATCATCTTGATCCATAACTAAATCAAAAAAAGATGTCTTTTCTTTTTTGGGTTTGAAAAGTTCATAATTATCACCTAAACCCGCTTGTTGAGCCGCCATACGAACCGCATCTTCAAAAGTTCCAAGCTCATCCGCAAACTTAAGCTTCACAGCTGTTGCTCCGGTCATTACGCGACCATCTGCATACTCCGTAACTGTTTGCAGAGGTAAATTACGGCCATCTGCTACCGCTTGTTTAAACTGCTCGTACACTTCATTGATCATATCTTGAAAAAGCTGTTTTTCATCTTCGCGCATAGCTCGATATTCAGATCCTGAATCTTTAAATTTTCCCGAAGTAATGGTGTACCTTTTCACTTTAGCCCACGAATAAAGATCTTCAAGATTCGCAAACTCCATGATCACACCGATTGATCCTATCATTGTGCCCGGCGCAACTAACAATTTATCACAAGCCAAACTTGCGTAATAGCCACCACTTGCAATCAATCCCGTAGATACGCAGATTACTGGCTTTTTTGTTTCTTTCTTGGCACGTATAATCTCATAATACATTTCTTGAGATGGACCAACAGCTCCACCCGGAGAATTA
>JBKBTW010000218.1:0-3533 GCA_046291245.1 Pseudobdellovibrio sp.
TCAATTGGCCAGAGGTGAATGTTAGGAGCGAGTTAGATAAATCCAAAGTTCTATTTTATGAAGATAGTTCGCAACAAGTTGCTAGTTTTATTTGTTATCGGGAAGGGTTTGATCAAGTTGAGGTGATGGCATTAGGAACTATTCCGCAATATAAACAGCAAGGGCTGATGCGTAAATTGCTCAATCACCTCCAGGACTATAGTCGCAAAGCGTCTAAGTATGTTATTCTAGAAGTGAGTTCCGGCAATAGAAATGCTATTAATTTATACGAAGCTAATGAATTTTTTAAAGTAGGCGTTCGTAGAGCCTATTATGGTGACGGATCAGATGCATTAGTTTATAGCTATAAGGCTGATTTAAAAGTTTGAGTGGGTATTTTTAGAGTTTATGCAGGAATTATAGTCAATCTTGTTCACTCTTTGTATTCGTAACCATTGAATGAATTAGTTTGCCATAGTTAAAGTCATTTGATAGGTTAAGCTCTGAATTGGGCCAAAAGCCCAATTTTTTTTTGTTTAAGTCTCTAATATGTCTATTTTTGAGGATAAAATTTGGAATCTTGGTTAGTTAAAATTGAGCAAATAGCTACAGACGTTGCAAAACAAAACGGGTGTGAGCTTTACGATGTTGAACTTGTGGGAACAGGACAAGGGCGTGTTCTGAGAGTGTTCATAGATAAAGATGAAACAGGTATTGGTATTGAAGATTGCTCAAATGTATCCAAAGGAATGACAGCTATATTAGATGAAAATGAAGATTTAGTACCAGGCGGTATGTATAATCTTGAGGTGTCGAGTCCTGGTTTGGATAGACATTTGAAGAAAAGTGCACATTTCGACAAAGTTGTCGGTAAAAAAATCTATGTGCAGTTAAGTCAGAACTTGGGCTCTATTGGAGCCACAGATAAAACAATTTTAAATATGAAAAAATTTGAAGAGGTTTTAGCAGGTTTTGAGGATGAACATTTAATTTTTAATTTTAAAAACGAAACAGTGAAAGTTCCTTTAAATATTGTTGATAAAGCAAAATTGACTTTTGAAATGCAACAAAACACTAAAGGTCCTAAGAAAAAGTAACACCAATCGGGCGAGGTTAATATGGCAGAGAATTTACTAGGTGATTTATCGAAAGTGATTGATTTAATCGGTAAAGATAAAGGAATTGATAAAAATGTTATTATAGATGCTGTGAAGCAAGCTATGTTAGTTGCTGCTCGTAAAAAATACGGTACTTATCGCGAGATTGAGGCTCAACACAATGAGGAAAGTGGCGAAGTTGAGCTTTATGAGTTTAAAGAAGTTGTGGAGCGTGAAAAATTCATAGATGAAGAAGTTGAAATTCCATTAGATGAAGCTTTGGTTTTAGATCCTGGAGCGCAAATAGGCGATTCAATTGGTATTAAATTAGAGTCTTCTGATTTAGGTCGTATTGCGGCGCAAACAGCAAAACAAATTATTTTACAAAAAGTAAGAGACGCTGAACGTGAAATTATCTTTTCTGAGTTTGAAGAGAGAAAAGGTGAAGTGGCGTCAGGTATTGCTCGCCGCGTAGAAAAAGGTGCTATTGTTGTGGATTTAGGTCGTACAGAGGCGCACATTCCTCCAAGAGAGCAGATTCCAGGAGAGATTTTTAAACCAGGTGATCGTATTCAAGGTTACTTATCAGAGGTACGTCAAACTACACGTGGGCCTCAAATTATCATGTCGCGTGCAGATGAGAGATATTTAATAAAGTTATTTGAAATGGAAGTTCCAGAGATCTATGACGATATCGTGGAGATTATGTCAGCAGCTCGTGAGCCTGGTCAAAGAGCAAAAATTGCAGTTCGATCAAAAGATAACTCGGTTGATCCAGTTGGAGCTTGCGTTGGAATGAAGGGCTCTCGTGTACAAAATATCGTGCAAGAGCTTCGTGGTGAGAAAATCGATATTGTTTTATGGGATGAGGATATCACACGTTTTGCTTGTAATGCTTTAGCTCCGGCTGAGATTTCAAAAGTTTATTTAGATGAAGAAAACAAAGAAATGGAAATCGTGGTTCCAGATTCTCAGTTATCTTTGGCTATTGGTAAAAAAGGTCAGAATGTTCGTTTAGCAGCTAAATTAACAGGTTGGAAATTAGATATTATTTCTTCAACAGCGGTACAATCTCGTACAGCTGAGTCTATTTTTAACTTAATGTTAATTCCAGGTATGAATGAAACTATGGCGCAGAATATTCTGCAATCTGGTTTTGGTTCTTTCCAATCTGTGGCGAAAGCAAAAGTTGAAGAGATTATGACAATACCAGGTTATGATGATCCAGATAAAGCTCAAAAACTTATTTCAGATGCTTTAGCTTTAATGGCTAAATATGCTGAACAAGGTCTTGCAGTTCCGACATCTCCGCAAGCTCAAGCTTCGAAAGAAGCGGCATCCTCTGTTAAACAAAGAGCTGAGGATCAGTTGAAGGCCGAGTTGTCGAAATTAAAACAGGAAGAAAATTAAGATTACACATTGAGTGTAATATGAAAGATAAAAAGGTAATTAACGCGTGAGTAATCCAAAAGTTTTTGAATTTGCAAAAGAGATCGGAATGACCCCGTTAGCTTTGATGGATAAAATCAAAGAGTGGCAACTGCCGATAAAAAATCACATGGCTGAACTGAGCCCTGATATTTTATCAGAGTTGAAATCAAAGTTAAGTTCTGGCGGGAGTGATGAAACTGTTGCGGAAGAAAAACCTAAAAAAGCGGCAGCTAAGAAAACAACAAAAGCTGCGACAACTAAAACAGCAGCTCGCACGACGAAAAAGGCCGTTGCGACAGTGGATGTTGATGCAAATGCTTCAACAGTGACTGTTATCCGTCGTAAAACTAAAGATGTTGAACCTGTCGAAACTAAAGCGAAAATAATTTCAAAGCCTGTAGAAGATGAACCAATCATTGAGAATGAGGCTGTTTCTGAAGAAGAAGTTATTGTTAAACCAGAAGTTAAATTAAATGTAAAAGAAGCTTCTTTTGTTGAATCTAAAAAAGTAGATACGCCAGTCTCTGTAGTTGCGGCAGAGTCTGCACCTAAAGTGGTTGCTCCTACAGCTGCTGCTCCAACTCAGAAAGAAGAGTTAGCACCAGCGGCCGCGGCTTCAGTAGGTGCACCTGCTCCAACAGCAACTGTGGCTTCGCAGCCTGTGGTTTCGCGTAAAAAAGAAGTGGCTATTGGTGACAGCGGTGTTTCAAGTTCTACATCTGTGGCTTCTCGTAAAAATATTATTGGACGTATGGATTTAAGTCGTGTTCAAGCTCCTCCAGGAGCGACAAACACAGGCGGATATCAAGGTCGCTCTTCAGGCGGACCTGGTGGTGGCCGTCCACAAGGTGGCGGATATCAAAGACCAGCGGGTGGCGGACACTCTGGTGGTGGATTCTCAGGGCCAAGACCAGCGGGTGGTGGGTTTTCTGGTCCGCGTCCCGTAGGTGCTGGCACGGGTAATCGTAACATTCGAACAGGTTTTGTGGCGCAAGCTATGCCAGAGCCTGTGGCTCCTGGTTTTGA
>JBKBTW010000219.1:0-3438 GCA_046291245.1 Pseudobdellovibrio sp.
GTGATGCCCGCTACGGTCATTGAAATATAATAAAATATAACTCCAGTGAGTGACGTCCAGAAAGAGTTTTCAGCTAATTTAGTTGAGTATAAAGTAGTATTCCAAAGTTTTGGAACCATCCACAACATCATACCCATGATCAACATTCCATTCCATCCCAGTGCGCCAGAGTGAACGTGGCCAATGATCCAATCCGTGTAGTGTCCTACAGCTGAAATGGATTTAATAGAAAGAAGCGGGCCTTCAAACGTCGACATTCCATAAAAGGTTAGTGCAGCCACGAAAAATTTAATCGTTGGATTTTTAATAAGCTCGTTAAAAGATCCTTTTAAAGTCATTAATCCATTGATCATCCCGCCCCAAGATGGTGCCCATAACATGATTGAGAAAATCATTCCTAATGTCTGCGCCCACTCTGGAAGTGATGTGTAAAGTAAATGGTGCGGGCCCGCCCAAATGTAAATAAACACTAAAGCCCAGAAGTGAATGATCGATAATCTATAAGAGTAAACTGGCTTATTCGCAGCCTTAGGCACGAAGTAATACATTAAACCTAAAAACGGAGTCGTTAAGAAAAATGCAACAGCGTTATGACCATACCACCACTGAACAAGCGCATCTTGAATCCCACTCCAAACAGGAACTGATTTCATAAATGTAATTGGAATTTCAATTGAGTTTACGATGTGAAGTAACGCGACTGTAATAATTGTTGCAATGTAAAACCAAATTCCAACATAAAGATGTTTCTCTCTACGCTTTTTGATAGTCATGAAGAAATTAATTGCAAATATAACCCAGATCAGAGTGATCAAAATATCAATGGGCCACTCAAGTTCTGCATATTCTTTTGATTGAGTGTAACCTAGCGGTAATGTTACAGCGGCAAGTAAAATAACAAGTTGCCAGCCCCAAAAGTGAATGGCTGAGAGTAGATCAGAAAACAAACGTGCTTTTAGCAAACGCTGTGTTGAGTAATATATCCCTGCAAAAATGGCGTTGCCTGCAAATGCAAAAATGGCTGCGTTTGTGTGAAGTGGTCTAAGTCGCCCAAACGTGATCCATTCAAGATTCATATTCATTGGCCAATACGCCAACTGAAGTGCTGCGAGTAAACCAAATAAAAGTGCAGCTATACCCCAACCAAATGTGGCAAGAGTAAATTTTTTAACGATCTCGTCGTTATAGCTGATCACTTCAGCCTGATTATTGTGGTGATTGGTGTTATGTTCTGTCATGTGCCTTTCCTTTTAAACCTTGTGTGTTGCTTTTTAAATCGTCATATAAAATACGGTGAGCTGGAGTCTCTAAATCATCCAGCTGGCCATTTGAGGCCGCCCAAAAAAATCCTACCACAAAAATAACTCCTAAGGCTAAGGCCATTGGAATCATGAGGTATAAAATATTTAACATTTTCTAAACCCCCATAAAGTTGAAATTAAAATTATAAATGAACTCATCGGCATAAGAACTGCTGCCCAAAGAGGATTAATATAGCCGAATAAGGCAAGTGTTGCAGCGGTCGCGTTGTAAATTAAAGATATTTGTAAATTTCGCTTTAATGTCGCATCAATAATTTTATGAATGCTAAATAAATCTAACAACGGTTTTAATCCAGATTTCAAAAAAAAGATATCTGAGGTGCTTAATGCTATTTCTGCACCACCTTTAATAACCGCGCTAACATCGCTTTGGCTTAATGCAAGGCTATCATTTACACCATCACCGATCATAAAAGTATTTTCATAATGAGAGATAATTTCTTTTTTGTTTTCAGGGTAAAGATGTGCGTAAATATTTTCCTGCTCAATGCCGCAAGTTGCTCCTACGTAAAGGGCTTTTATTTTTTTATCCCCAGTCAGCAAAAAACAATTTTTACCTAAAGCTTTTAATTTTGCGATAATTTCACGTGATTCTTCTCTGATGTTGTCTTGAAAATAAATTCTATGTTGAATTTCATTATCTTTATAAAGTGCAACAGCTAAATCGATAGTGCTTTCATGTGTATCTTTGGATAAGGCTTTTATTTCGTAAAAGTGACCATTAATTTTTCCACGTACACCTAAGCCAAAAACTTCTTCATGGTTTTGTATGGTGATATCACCATGCGGTGTTGAGCTGAAGTGTTCACGTAAAGCAAAAGCTACGGGATGATAAGATATTTTTTCGAGACTTAAAATGATCTGAATAGTTTCTTGAGAAAGATTGTGTGGTCCAATTTCTTTTACGTAAAGCTTGCCATAAGTCAGAGTTCCCGTTTTATCAAAAAATATATTTTTAATCTTTTTAATTTTTTCAAAAACATTTGGATTTCTAACTGCGATTCCTTTTTCTTGAGCTTTATTATAAGCTAAAGCCATTGTCAGAGGACTTCCAAAAGCCAATGAACAAGGGCAGGCCACTACGATCAAAGCCAACGTGCGGTTAAAGGCCTCACTCCAATTTTGACTGTAGAAGCCATAAGACACAAAAAATAGTGCGCCAACAGCAAAGACTGTTGTGATTAATTTTTCAGAAAGTCTATCCGCTAAATTTAAGTAATTATTCTTAGTCATCAGCTTTTCAAAGCTTCTTTCAAGTAAGTGAGATAGGCGTGTTTGTTTTACTGATTGCTCACATTTAATTAAAACTGAATCAGATAAAACTTTGTAGCCTGCAAACACTTTCATTCCTTTAGTGAAAGAATAAGGAACACTTTCTCCAGAGATAAAAGCTGTGTCTATTAAAGCATATTCAGAGAGGAGAGTGCCATCTACTGGAATAATTTGTCCGAGGGTAGCTTTAACTTTATCGTGGATTTGAATGTTTTCAGCTAAAGTTTGTTTGTAGTTCACTGTGTACTGCTCGTTTTGAACGAGAGTTTGCAAGTTTTGTGGGGTAAGAAATTTTCTTTGTGCTTTTTTAACGAAAAAGCGTGCAGACAAAATTAAAAATACAAAACTAGCTGTGGAATCAAAATAAAAATTATCATTACCTTTGATTAAGTTGTAGGTAGAAAAAACAGTGCTAGTCACAAGGGCAAGCGTAATAGGTAAATCAATATGTATTTTATGGATTTTAAGACTCGACCATGCACCTTTATAAAAAGGGAGGGCCGAATAAAATAAGACAGGCAAAAATAAAATTAAATTCAACCATTTAAACACTTCTAGCAAGAAGCCATCAACACCTGCATAAATAGAAATAGCGTAGATCATAATATTACCAGCACACGCGCCAGCAACAGCAATACGTTTTAAATCCTGTCGGGTTTCTTTTTTTAAAGCATCTTCGTGATCAGATCCTATCTTTATTGGATGAGGTGTGTAGCCCATTTCTGTAATAAGATCGAGAATCGTTGAAAGCTTAGCTTCACGATTTACACGGAGGTGCAGTTCAGAGGTGCTCATGTTAAGGCGACTTTCTCTGCAATCAGAGTTGTAATCTGGTATTTTTTCT
>JBKBTW010000220.1:0-3432 GCA_046291245.1 Pseudobdellovibrio sp.
AACGAAGAGTCCTTTAAAAACAAGATCTTACAACGATGTGGCTTCATAAACTCTAGAAATCTCAACACCAATGGATGGTATTGGCATGTGACTACACCCCACTAATTGATAGAGAGGGGATGAGCTAAATCTGTAGTTACAAATATTGTCATTTTGTCTAAAAATCTACAGTTGAATTTTTAGCTTCAAATAGTTTATTTTAGCCGAATGCAAAAAATCAATTTTTTAAAAAAAATAAAATGTGTTGCGACTTTTTCTATTATTACTTTAGTTGCTGCTTTAAAAGTTCAAGCCTCTCCAATAACTTTCTGTTACGCCGAAGGACAAAAGGGCTCTATAAAAGGATCTGGATTAGATACTTTACACCCTATCGCATCGGTATCAAAAGTTTACACTTCACTCTGGGCTCTAGATCGCCTCGGTGCAAATTATCGCTTCAAAACTCAAGTCTACATTACAAAAGTAGATGCTAACTCCTACGATGTTCACCTGAGAGGATCTGTTTTTCCATATTTTGACCAGAGTATGCTTTATTACCTCATTGTTCAACTTAATCAAAAAGGCGTTAAAAACATAAACAACCTCACCTATGATCAAAACTTTGAATATGGAACAATTATTAGAGCACGTAAAGAATTACGCTCACAAAATGCTGATATGAGCGAAACTGAAATCATGCGCGAGCTGAGATCTAGTATTACAAATCTCTCCAAAAATTATCCCTCTTTCAGGTCTCAGGCTTTAAGGCTAGCCAAGGTTTCTCTTCCAGAAAAAGTGTCCTTAAGTGTTAAAGATATTCATCACGTTTCCATAGAGGAGTTTAAGTCAGTAAGAACTGATAGCTCGTTTACGATCAACTCTGTACCTTTACATAGAATACTTAAAGAAATGAATCGTAACTCACATAATTTTGCTGCAAATAAAATATTTGAGCGTTTATCAAGAACTGAGAGCTTTTCTAGTTATATGATGAAATCGGTGTCCGCTACGAACAATGAGATTCGCTTCGTCAATGGATCAGGCTATCCAGAGTATATCAATGGCAAAAAAATATATAATTCTGCTTCCTGCAGAACGTCTATTTTAGTCATTCAAAGACTCTATAAAATTGCAAATTCCCAAAATATCGGGCTCAGAGCTATTTTGCCGGTAGCCGGGGTCGATGCAAAGAGCGATCCTAATAGCACAGTCACTAACATTTACTTAACAAATGGCACTGATGGAGCTTTAGTTGCCAAAACAGGAACTATTTCAGGATTAGTCTCGTTATCTGGCGTTACTTTAACAAAAGAAAATATCGTTTTCTTTTACACTGCTGGTACAAGTTATGGCGATAACAGAGCTTTTTTACAAAGAATAATTAAAGACGGTAACGGTAAAGATCCAATTGAAGGTTATAATCCCAAAGCTTTCCTGCCTTTTGATGAAAATTCAGTGAGCTTTAAATAAAATAGCAAGACTAGGATGACGCGCCATCTGCAGAAATCGGACTTATGGCGCCTTCGGCAATCCACCGAGAATTAATAACTAAAGAATATTGTATTGTTTTCGATTGTACTGAAATAAGGTTTTTCTTTGTAGAATGATAAAACATCATTCAATAAGTGATCTCGTTTTTGCTTCATTATGTTTTCGTTTTGATTATTAAAATCGTGCCCTAAAAAAGCAAATGCTATTAACCCTTGATGAGTTGAAACCGCTCCCGCTAAATTTAAAGTAGGATATTCATACAGTCTTCCAGTTTTAACAACTACAGAACGATTAATTTTATAATCTGTGGTGTATGTGCCGCCCAAATCCAATCCTGCTGTCAAAAGAAGTTGCCCTAAGTTAACAGAGTTCTGATCAGCTGCTAGCTTAACAAAATGAATAGCTCTCATCAACCCATAGCAAGAAGCTAAATTATCATAACGTTGCCCTTGAACGATTTTAGGTAGCCCAGAACCAGTTCGCATATAAACATGATTCATCTCAAGACCCAAAACATTTCTCTGAAATGTCAAAAAGCCTTTCTCGCCTCCTAAGAGACTAAACAAGGCATCTGACAAATAATTATTAGAGCTTAAGTTTATTTCTTTTAAATACTTATATAAAGGTGCTGAGTGTATCTGGATCTTAAATGCATTTTTGAAAGACTCTTTATACTGACTATCGAAATCATAGAGGACCTTATCTACAGAAAATTTTTGCGCTAACTTCAGCTGATTAAAGACATCTGCCCTGTACATTTTGGCGTGTGCAAGAATATTTTCGCGGGCTCTTAAAGTTTGCTGCGCCCAGTTCTTTGAGTTTAAAACTAATTTTAAGTTATCAATTGTTTCTTCCGCAGTGACAGGTACATTTTTTAACTCAGCATGAGGATTAGATAAAACTGATAAATAGATACGTGTATTTGGTGATACATATAAATTACGAATACTTTGTAAACCGCTTTTGCTGAGTTGAGATAAAGCATATTGGATTTTTTCAATGTTAAAAACTGGATCTCCGCCTGAATCAAAATAAACATCAAAACTTTTATCCTTATTTTTTATAACACTCCACGTCTGTTTAAATTGATATTGAGCGCCTAATCGATTAATAGCCCATGCCGTTACAAATATCTTAGACAATGAAGCACTTCTATAAAGCTTAAAATCTCTAAATCCACTGTAGAATTTAGGCTGCCTATCAGTAGTTTCTAAAGAAGCCTCACAGTAACTCACGGTGGGATCATCTTTGTACAAAAGATTTCGATCTTGTTGAGTTGATTTATCTACAACAAGAAGTTCTTTTTCACTCACACGCCCTGATATATCTAAGTTACGAGAATTTTGTTCTGCAGCAGGCTGACAACCTAAAAATAGAGCAAGAGATACCACAACGATTATATTTTTATATATAACTAATATACTTCGTACATATGATATCAATATACTTCGTATATTTGATAAAACTAATATACTTCGTATATTTGATAAAACTAATATACTTCGTATATATGAAATCAATAAACTTCGTACATATAAAAAAAACTTTCCTATTCTTCTAAGCATGATCTAATGGTTTTAAACCATATTCACTGATAACGAAATGAGACTCTTTAAAAATGAAATTTATTTATAACGGGCACGTGTATTCATTTTATATTGGTTTATACAGTTTATCAGGCCTACATACGCCTTGTATAAACTTTTAACAGGTGATTTTTTCAACGAATTAACTCGATATTTTTTAGTGACTTTTTTGACCTTAAATATAATGATAAGGAAAATTTAGTACGACTTCGCAACCTCAAGGTAAATTAAAACTATGTCTAGAATTATTTATAATTATAAAATTAATAAAATTATTGATCACACAAAAAACATCAGAGAGCTTGATTTAGAATTAGTAAGTCATCCTGAGTTTAAGTTTAAAGCTGGGCAATTCGTCATGCTCCATGTACCAACC
>JBKBTW010000009.1:0-28246 GCA_046291245.1 Pseudobdellovibrio sp.
AGCTTCGTATTTCTTTTATCTTAGAGAAAAACTCTCTTTATCCCGAGGGGATTAGACATTTCGATATTAAATACGTAACCCCTCAGTTTAGAGCTGAAGATTGTATAAACATTATCTGGACCTGTCTTGATGTAGAGCTTCAAAAAAAACCGATCTCTATTTCAACACCCATTTTGCAGGTCGAAGTTCAAGCCACGCAGTGGTTATTTGATGTTGATTCACAAGATACCATGTTTAACGAAGAGTCAAAAAAAGACGAAAGACATCATGCTTTGTTAACACGACAAAAATTAAGATACGGAGAAGAAAATATTTTCTCAGTCGAACTTACCCATGATTGGAGGCCAGAAAAATCTTGGAAAAAACATCTTGATTTAAAAAAAGCGCCGAAAAAATTTGTTGATGTCGATGATCTTCCGGAAAGGCTTATCAGTGGTTACTCACAGAACATTAAAAAATATCCGGCGTATATTTCTACGGATAGAACGAGAATAACGAGCGGAAAATGGTCAAAACTTATAAAGTTTGAAGAGCCTATGAATGAAGTGATTATGAGCCACTGGGATGAAGATCAAGAGGGAAATGTGAATGATGCGTGCGTGCGAACGTACATCAGGTTGCATCTAGAAGGTGATACCATCGTTGACGGTTTTGAGGACGAAAATGGAAAATTTTTTATACACGGTTACTCAGGATAAAAGAGTACGATATGTTTACTGAGCTTAGAGCAAAGACAAATCTTTCTTTCTTAGAAGGCGCCTCTGACACGCGCGAATATATAAGACGTGCTAAACATCTAGGGATGTCATCCATTGGTATTTCGGATACCAACGGGGTCTACGGCCTACCACGCGCGTTAGAGGCGATACGAGATGACTGTCCGGAGGTTAAACTCATTTGTGGAGCGGATATTACTCTGCTTGGTCATCCCCGCACCAGTCTTCACGCAAAATCAAACGCAGGCTGGAAACTTCTTTGCCAAATTTTAACGGCTCTTCATCATGGTAAAGAAAAAGGTGAGGGTTTTCTTACGATTGAACAGCTTGCAGACTTAGTGAATCATTCGCAAGCTTCATCGGAACTTATTTGCATCTCAGATTTTCATAAAAACAATCATATAGGGTCTTTAAAAGAAATTTTTAAGGATCACACGTATATTTCACTATGTAGGTACTTAGATGCCAGGGATCGATCGCGAACTCAAAATACCCTTAAAGCTTCTGCTTATTTCGGCCTTCCAATCGTTGCCACGAATGATGTGAGATACCACGAAAGTCACAGAAAGCCATTGCTCGATTGCTTCACTTCAGTCAAACATGGACAATCGCTCGATCAGAAGGATTATCGTTGGTTCCAAAATCGAGAGCGCTATTTAAAAGACGATCTTCAAATGAAAGCGCTTTTCTCTGATCTCCCTGAAGCTATTTACAATTCTAAAATAATTGCTGATGAATGCAAGTTCACGATCAGTGATATTAAACACTGCTATCCGCTAAAATTCATTCCGGAAGGCTATACTTCCGCAGAGTATTTGAAAAAGCTCGTTTTTGAAGGAGCCATTAAGCGTTACGGCAGAAATTTGTCAGAGAAGGTTTCACTTCAGATCAATCAAGAACTTAAAATTATCATTCAGCAAAAGCGCGAAGGGTTCTTTTTAAATAACTATGATATTTGTCAATTCGCAAAATCAGCAAAAATTTATTACAACGCCAGAGGTTCAGCTGTAAATTCTATAACCTGTTACTGCTTATTTATTTCAAGCATTGATCCTGTAAGAAATAATTTAAATTTTTCAAGATTCTTAAGTATTGCCAGAAACGAGCCTCCCGATATAGACATTGATTTTGAGCACAATCGTCGAGAAGAGGTTATCCAGTGGATTTACGCGCGTTACGGGCGAAAAAGAGCAGCTATGGTGGCAGCATTTCAAACCTACAAGCCTGATGGCGCAACCCTTGATTTTTCAAAAGCGTTAGGAGCCGAGGTTGGAACAATTACGGCAGGAGCGTTAAGAAAAAAATTAAATCAAGCTTTCGGGGAAAAAGCTTTTCGTATACCTATGCTTGATACACTTATGGGTGAGGCTATGGACTCTCCAAGGAATATCTCCACTCATCCAGGAGGTTTTTTGCTTTGCGAGGATTTATCCGAGATTGTACCGGTTGAGCCTGCCCGGATAGATCAGCGGACAATTATTCAGTGGGATAAAAATGACATCGAAACTTTAGGATTGATGAAAGAAGATATACTTTCCATTGGGGCGCTCACTTCGATGAGAATTACTTGCGATCTCATCGGTATACATCACGAAGATATACCGTGGGACTGTCCCAAAACTTTTGAGATGATCAGGCGAGGCCACACTTATGGAGTATTTCAACTTGAATCCAGAGCGCAGATTAATACTCTACCGCACACGCAGCCTAAATCTCAATATGATCTGGTCATGCAAGTGTCGATCATTCGACCTTTAGCGTCTGAAGGCGGAATGGTTAAATCATTTTTAATCGGCAAGCGAAGAAGACTTTATGGTGAGCAAATATTATCGGGAAACACCATTGTGGATGAAATCCTTGATCGTACAAATGGAGTGCCTTTATTTCCAGAGCAAATGATGGCTATTGCAAGACGTGTTGGAAATTTTGACGAGTTTGAAACAGAAAAACTCAGAAAGTCTTTAGGAAAGCACCGCTCAGCCGAAGCGGTAAATGACATAGCCGTAAGACTTTATAAAAAACTCATCGAGAGTAGTGTAACGAAAGAGTTTGCGGATTCGTTTTTTAGACATGTTCAAGGGTATTCGAGTTATGGATTTCCTGAATCGCACGCCGCATCCTATGCCGCTATGGCCTATAAAACGGCTTACTTAAAATGTCATCATCCGGCGGAGTTTTTAGTGGGGCTCTTAGAGGCGCAACCTATGGGCTTTTATCCGAAAGATTGTCTTATCTACGATGCGCAAAGAAATGGAAATGTTAAAATAAAACCCATTCATCCAAATATTTCTGTATGGGACGCCATTCTTGAAGCTCCGCAAACGGTGAGAATGGGGTATAGGGATATTCGTGGTTTTAGAGAAGAAGCCTTCAAAGCCCTAATTACAGCTCGCAAAGAAAGAGAATTTTCAAGTCTTGAGGATTTTATTACGCGAACTCAATTGAGTGCAGATGTATTAGAAAACATGGCACTCGCTAATATTTTTGAATGCTGGGGATTAGATCGAAAACACACCTTTTGGCAAACTTTAGAATTTCACCGTCTTATTAAAAGAGATTCCGGTTCAATCCAATTTTCTCTTTTTGATGAACGAGCTGCCAATACGCCCGTTACAAATTTATTCTCGACCATGAGTTTAGTCGCCGAACAATTCCTAGATTATTATATCTTAGGCTATTCTCCACTTGGAAATCCCATGAGCGGGCTTCGACAAAAGTTACCGCATTTGCCAAAGATGACGTCTGCTGATTTTAATAAAATGCGCGATGGAACATTTATAAAGTATGCAGCAATGAACACAACCTTACAAAGGCCACCCCCTGCTAAAGGAACGGCATTTATGACATTAGAAGATGAGCTAGGAGTTGTAAACGCGGTTTTTAGCAAAAAAGTTTTCGATAAATATCGGGCGGAGATTTCAAAATCTCGTTTTTTAATAGTTTCAGGAAAAGTGAAGGTCATCAAAATTCAAACAGAAAACGGAATTATCGAGCAGAGAAAGTTCATCGCCAATTCCTGCGAAGCTTTCGGCGAGGTGGCTGACTCTAAGCCTGTGAGACCTCAACAGCATCCGAGAGCTCTAGGGAAAATAAGTAGCGAATATGCCTTTGAGTTTTAGTTTTATTAGTTAGCATTGCTCGAGCGGTATCCCAGACATTTGTATAGGAGTTAACTATATCGAGATAAGATAGAAAAAGACTTAAAATTTATCATCTCAGATCATGTCAGATGACTAAAGCTAGTTTAATCCAGAGTCTAGAAATAGAACGGTCCCGTTTTTTCTGAGAAATGGGAGCACCATTTTTTAATTTCGAATTAAGTTTTTGAGTTAAATGCCGAAAGGTTTAATATGAGATCAAAATGGGACGTGGCGAGTACTTTTTTTAAAATTATTTTTAGATGTTACATCGTTTTAACATATTATAAATCTCGTTTTTCTCCAACCAAAGTCTTAAGTTTAGCATTTATTTTCTTATTCTCAATTTCTCTTCACGCCATGAATGGCCTAACCACTTATCAGGCTAAAATCTATAAACCCGATGGGTATCCACTCGAAGAATCAAACGTAAGTTTTAAATTCAGCGTTTTTGATGGCACAGCCTCGTGTGTTTTGTACTCCGAGACTTATACGGCCGTGGATATGAGATCATCCGGAGGATTAATTTCTTTTGCTTTAGGAAACGGAACCAGAACTTTTCCTGCAAGTGGCACGACCACGGTTTTTGCGAATGTGTTTGATAACACGATTGTCTCCATGCCCTGCGAAACGTCAGGTATTTATAATCCTTCTCCCGCAGACACACGTAAGATCGTGATGCAGTTTAATGATGGAAATGGGTGGCAAAGCACTCCAGCCATGACTATAAACGCCATACCGTACGCTATGTACGCGAATAAATCGATTAACTCTAAACGCCTTAATGGAAAATTAGACACGGATTTTGTGGAGTATTCATCGCTCGCCAGTCTTAATTGCCAATCCAATGAGGCAATTAAGTTTAATGGCGTAAGCTTTAGCTGTATTGCAGTAGGTTCAGGTGGCGGTGGTATTGCGAGTGTGACCACGTCAGGAACAGTGCTTGTTACAGCAGGCACTGCGAGTGCACCTGTTATAAGTGCACAGATGGTGACTGTTTCACAAGATGGGTATCTGACCTCATCTGATTATGTTGAGTTTAAAAATAAGCTTTCCGCGAGTTCCACGCAGATTATCAGTGTTCTTGGATACACTCCGGCAAGCAATACAAATTTAAATACTTTAAGTGGTACGGTTAGCACTTTAGGTTCCACTGTTAGCTCTTTACAAAGTCAAATTTCAAGTCCGATTGATTTAGGCACGGCCTCAGCCACGGGAACATTAGCCATTGCGAGACTTCCGGCATTTACGGGCGATGCTAGCATTGCCGCCGCGAGCAACACGATTATTTTATCCAACACGGGTGTAATTGCAGGCAATTACCAGAATGTCACAGTTGATGCTAAAGGACGGGTTACATCGGGCTCAATGCTGTCTTCGAATGATATAACAACTGCCTTAGGGTACACACCAGCAGCAAGCGGATCGATATCATCGCAGTGGACTACGTCAGGTACGACAATCAATTATGTAAATGGCAATGTGGGGATTGGGACACCAAATCCAGCTGAAAAATTAGAAATAGATGGAAATATAAGATTAAAAGGAAATTCAAGAAGATTTTTGGCGCCTATGGGTTCTGCAGCACCAGCTGATTTGATTTTTCAAAGCGATGTGACCAATAGCAATACTTATTTATCAGCAATGCCAACTGGATCTAATACCATAGCCCAATTGCGATTGTATGGTACTTCTGATCCTAACAATGCTCCTATTGGAGTTTTTGGTATTACTAATACAGCCTTACAAATTGCAGCTGCTAAAAGTGGAACTGGTTTATTTCTTCCTATTGAATTTAGGACCTCTGGAATCGAAAGAATGCGTATTGATACATCTGGCAACGTCGGTATTGGAACCACAAACCCTACCGCCAGTCTCGAGGTTACGGGTACGATCAAGATCACGGGTGGTACTCCAGGCTTAGGAAAAGTTCTCACAAGCGACGCTAACGGTTTAGCAAGCTGGCAAACTGCAAGTGCAGGAAGTTCCGGTACGGTTATGAGTGTGTCCAGTGGAAACAGTTATATCTCGATTGTCTCCAGTACAACAACGCCACAGTTAACGTTAAACGTCGGAACAACATCAAACACAGTGGCGGCCGGCAACGACAGCCGTATCGTGAACGCTTTGTCGCAAACAAGTTTTAACTCTTACGTGAGTTCAGCCAGTTGTGGTGTTTCGCAAACAATGTACTGGAATAGTGTGGGCGGCACTTTTGCTTGTTCGGGGATTAGCACTTTAAATGCGAGTGTCATCAGCGCGGGAACATTCGATGCTGCACGCTTACCGGCAGCGGCTAGCAACGCCGATGGTATCGTAAATCAATCCGCGCAAAGTTTCTCTGGCGTTAAAACTTTCATTAACAACGTTATTATGAATGCGGCTCTGAGTGTTGCCGGCGCTTTAAGTGCGGGGAGCGCTGCTATCACGGGCGCTGTCACTGCGGGAAGTTTTTCAACAACAGGCGTGATTAATGCTTCGGGAACTATTACAACAACAAATGCTGTCGCGGTTTCCGCATCTTCGGGTTTAGGAAGTTTTAACCGCATCAAGCTCGCCAACAGCGCAGTCACATGTAATGCTTCTGAAGAGGGATCAGTCAAATACAACTCAGTCACAAAACAAATGGAATTTTGTAACGGTACGCAGTGGACTTCACTTTCCCAAAACGACGCAGTTTCAATCGTGTTTAGCCCATCGCCATCACCCATGCGCGTGGCATCTTCTGGCGTAATCACATACGGCGTCTTTTATGGAAGCGGCACAGATCAATCAACGATAAACTTGGTATCAGGCAAAATTAATTTTTCTGGGACCAGTGCGGGATGTTCAGTGCAAAGTATAACCGGCAGCGACGGTCAGCAGCGTATGGTTTACATCACAGGTTGTACGGGCACTGGTAATATGACTTTAAACATAGTCTCCCAAACAGCGCAGTCAAATTCAGGTAATCAGGCCCCAAGTGCAAATGCCCCTGCTGTGCAAATTGACAATTCTGGACCTAATGCACCAGCTACGCCAACGTTGGGGTCGGAGACTTTCAACTACACTGATACGCCCACAATCACTCTCGGCGGAGCAGTAACCGATGTGGGGGGAGGTACGGTTGCAAGTTATCAGGCCCGAGTTGTACGCACAGATAATAGTTCGGTGATCAAAGATTGGACGACATTCATATCGGGACAGCAATTAACTGGCATGCTTTTAAGTAAAGGTGTCAATTACAGTATTTTTGTAAGAGGTGTAGATGATTTAGGTAATTTAGGAACTCAAAGCAGCATAGCTGCGAGTTTTACGGTAACCGCAGTAGATTGCCCTGATCAAAGTGGTGCCGGTGGCTATGGAAATTACAACGACTATAATCCAGGGGATGTGTGTAATGCTCAAGGCGGAGTTCAAATTTTAGGAAAACTTTCGCCCGGAGCTACGAGCGGAAGTGGAACGAATTATTACATGACAACTCCCGGAGGCTGCGGACAAATCCCGGTAGCTCAGCAAGCAAATCCCGCTTCTGGAACAGCGGCGATTTATCCAAATGGGGATTTTACACCTACATGTACAAATGGAACTGATAGTTTAGCAAAACATTGGAACAATGGAACAGCTAGCTTTTATGACATTCCAGCCTTAACCAATTACACGACCACATACGGAACAGGGTATGGAGCTACGAATATAGATCAAAACTATGGAAGTGCAAATACAACAGCAATAGTTTCAATATCACCGAGCGCGACCGCAAATGGCGGTGCTCATGCCGCAGCAAGGTACTGTGATAAATTAGTGTATGGCGGATATGATGACTGGTATTTGCCGAATCGCTACGAGCTTAATCTAATGTTCACAAATAAAACAGCAATACGGGGATTAAACACAGGCGGTACCTATTACTGGTCATCCACAGAGTACAGTTCTGTTGTTGCGTGGATTCAGCGGTTTAGTGACGGCTACCAGGCTGAAACCGGCGCCAAGAGCAACGGTGGCTTGGTTCGGTGTGTGCGGAGATTTTGATAGCCTGAAAGGCTATCATTGGCCCTTTGGCTTTTTAACCCTTTATTTTTAGCGTGTCTGACAATATCCCACCAGAGGTGGGACAGCTGTCTACGAAAATCACCTTGCACGATTCGTTTAAAATATAATCCTGAGTGGAGATACAGCAGCATGGCGATATACCAGCATTTACCAGGATATCGTACAACGTATGACCTTTTACGGGTAATGACAAAAGTCATTAAAAAATTTCCGCGAGAGTATAAGTTTACCATGGGACAATGACTTCAAGATGAAGTTATTGGGGATACGGGCAGTTCTAGGTTCGGTTATTAGGAAAGATGGTGATGCCGGGAGGATTCGAACCTCCGACCTACTGCTTAGAAGGCAGTTGCTCTATCCAGCTGAGCTACGGCACCGGACTCTACGAGCATTCGAATCTAACAAACTTCAGATCAGTTGTTAAGTATTTTTAAATATTTTTTGCTGTAAAAAGGCACATAGTGATGTTCCGGAAAGAATGATCGTCCAAACAACGAGCAACCAGATCATAAAAATTGGGATAGAGGCTAAAGATCCATAGATTTTGTTCTGTTTTATAACTTTTATAGAAAACCAGAGAAATGAACTTTGGACTGCCGAGAGGGCTAAAGAAGCAATAATCGATGAAATAAGAGCTGATTTTTTATTAACTTTAGTGTCGGGGACTATGTAATAAAGTATCGATAGGCTGAGTGTCGCGCTTAAGAAGAACCAAACTTTAGATGGTAATGTAGAGTGTAGTCCATGCACTAAGTTTAATGAAAAAACACTAATGACTGCAGCGATCGCTAAGGGAACTAACATGATGATCAAGCTATGAATCCACAATCTTTTTAGAAATGATCTTTTTGGCTTTATTTTCCAAACTCTTTGAAATGCTCTGTCAATATTACGAAATAATCCAAAAGTGGAAAACAGTAAAAAAATTAATCCCGTATAACCCATAGTTTTTATTTGTGTAGAGGAGAGAGATGCCTTCAGATACCGTGTGACGGCTGAGCCAGTCGCTTCTTTTAAAGAGCCCAGAATAAGTTTTTCAACCTGAGGATAAAGATCGTCAAATCCACCAACCAAGCGAAAGAACGAGAAAATGACAATTAAAAAGGGCACTAAAGAAAACAATGTTGAAAATGATAAACTGGTCGCAGCAAAATGAATTTCTTCAAACTCTTCTGAAAGTTTGCGAAAAAATCTTTGAGTAAGGCTTAATTCTTCAACCAAAATCTTTCCTTTACTTTGAAATCGTTTTTATCTTGTTCAACAGTTGCAAGATCGCAATAAGGGTCGTGTTCAAAAAAATAATAAGTGAGTTTGTTTAAGGACTGATTGAGTAAATAAGCTTTTTCTTTAATGATTTGTAGCGGATTTAAATCATACCCCATGACCCAAGCAGAACGAACATGGCTTGAAGTCGGAATAACATCTCCGCAATAGATGAGGCGCGTGTTGGCATCTTCAACTATGACAACTTGATGTCCTTGAGTGTGGCCATTTGATACCCATACAGAAATGCCGGCAAGCAAATTATCTTTAGGGCCATTTATAAGTTTAAGCTGATTAGCTTTAAGAAGCGGATCAAAATTAGCTGGATAGTAACTTGCGCGTTCGCGCACATTTGGGTTCTGCGCTGTTTCTAAATTTTCAGTTTGCACATAGTAAGTGGCATTAGGAAAAGTTGGTGCTAAAACACCACTTTTTTCGGTAGTAGCGCCGCCGGCATGATCAAAATGGAGATGAGTTAAAATAACATCTGTAATGTCGTCAGGTTCTAAACCGTGGTCTTTAAGAGATTTCATGAGACTTGGGCCATTTTGGTCGATGGCGTACATTTCCGAAAATTTAGCTCCTAATTTTTCACCGTATTTAAGAATAAAATCAGAGCCGTTACCAGTATCAATGAGGATATTTTTTTTCGAAGATTTTAAAAGTAAAGCACGAGCTTCCATTTGGATACGATTCTCTTGATCGGCTGGATTAGTTTTCTCCCAAAGTACCTTAGGAACCGTGCCGAACATGGCCCCTCCGTCTAAAGCAAAAAGTCCTGTTGGTACAGGTAAAATCTCATAATCGCCAATTTTTAATTTTAAACTTTGATAGCTCATGTTTAAGAACCTTCTGTTTTTGTATGCTCAGAGTTTAGCAGAGGTGTTCGTGCGCTCTGTTCGCTAGAAGCGTTGAGCTCTTCAAACGAGGATTCAGGCATTGTGAGTTCTTGTAGTGTCTTCTCAGTATTGATGTTTTCTTCATTGAAAACAAGATCATCTGGCACAATAGCTGGGTCAATAGTTTTAACCCATGTAATATAGTTCTGTTGAACTTCTTCAATGCTGCTAGGAGGTTGTACAGGGCCAATGTGTATCGTGAGTTTCCCAGGCTTTGCAAAAATGGCCCCTTTTGGCCAAAGCTTAAGATTACCTTCGATATACAAAAACAAGATAGGCGTTTTTGTTTTTTGTGCGAAAATACTTATACCGCGCTTAAACTCTTTTAGTTTTCCATCTTTAGAGCGTGTGCCTTCAGGAAAAATAATGAGCCACATGCGATCTAACTCAGTTAATAAAGTGAGAATAAGTTGTACCGCTTCGCCTTTTTTATCTTTTCGATCAATAGGGATAGCCCCTAAACAGTGTTGAGAGAAAAAAGTAAATAATGGATTTGTAAAAAAATAATCTTTCGCCGCTGCCATATATAGATCAAACCAGTGCTTTCTTGGAATAGCTGCTGCAATCGATGTTGCATCTAAATGTGAAGCGTGATTAGAAATAATAATTAATTTTTTATGTTTTTTATAAAGATCATCGAAGTCTCCGCCGGCTACTTTAAGGCGAATATACATGGTGTAAAACCATTTTTTTAAAATTAAGAACCATATAAAACGAATAATTTTACTTGTTAAATCATAGTGTTGTGTGAAGAGCGGAAGATGTTTTAAATATCCCGGAAGTTTAGTCCATTGATCATTGTCGTAGTTCCACTCGCGCATAAAAGCCTACTTTAAACCTAACATGACGAAATAAAATATAGGGGCAACAAAAATTAATCTGTCCATACGTTGTAAGAAGTCTCCTCGACCTAACACAAAGGCACCAACAGTTTTAACACCAGCATCGCGTCTTATCACAGCCATCACTAAATCGCCAATAACTCCACCAAAAGATGCAACTAAACCTGAAGCCAACCAATAGCGTTCACCACGATCAGGAAGTAAATGGCGCATACCATAAGCAAGTAACACAGTTAATAAGATCGAACAAAAAGTGCTAAATAAAGTTCGTCTCTGTGCAATTTCAGAAAAAATTCTTTCACCTCTAAAATAACCGCTGATAGCTAAATTCGTATTATCGCAAAATTCTGTTAGAATGATTAAATACATAACTTGGTAAATGCCATTTTCAAAATTTAAGATGAGCCCTAAGTGCATGAAAGACCATCCTAAAAAGATAAAACCTAAAAGGGTCAAAGAAATATATTGAATCATATTTTTGTGCTCTCGTTGTATAAGTGGGGCTAAACAAGAGAGTCCAAGAACAGCCATGGGCATGACGTTGTAAAGAACTAAATTATCATAGTAGGAGCATGCAGCTAAACCAATAATGCCAGCATAACACGTGTATACAAAATAACTTTTGTGATACATACCCATAAGTTGAAAAAATATTTTAGCGCCAAAAATTGCAAATACCGTTAAAACGATAAAAGGAGTTGGGTACCTTAAACCCATAAGACCAAAAATAATAGGTGCAAAAACAAGCCAGCTTTTAATAGATGCCCAAGCCACCATCGAGTACTGATTTTTTTTACGTAAAATAAAATTAACAATTGCACCTGCAAAAATAACAGCCAATACGATCAACACTGTTTGCTGATAGATGGGGCTGTCCCAAGCGCGAAAATTCGATTGTAAAATATTATTCATAGACTATTCCATAATCTTTTATTTTTTTATAAAGGCTCGATTTAGAGATTTCAAGCTTTTGGCAGACCTCGTCTAAATTTTTATTGTTCTCTATAGCTAAAGAGATAAACCGCTTTTCTTGGGCTGATATAAAGTTATTTAAACTTTGATTTAAATCGATGGCTTCGATGCCAAGCTGTGGAGTGGATTTAAATAAAAGCTGATTAACGTCTTCGGCCCGAATCAAGGGAAGTGGAGAAGTGAGGACGAGTTGTTCACAAACACGTTTAAGCTCTCGGATATTTCCCGGCCAATCATAACTTTGTAATGCTGAAAGGGCATCTTGATCTAAAATTTTATTGCGTTTGTTTTTTTCGCGCTTAATAAAAAAATCGGCAATTTCAGGAATATCAGATTTTCTGTCGCGCAAAGAAGGAAGTTCAATCTTATGTGATGAAATCCTGAAATATAAATCTTCGCGGAATTTTTTGTCTGCGATCATTTGCTTTAGGGGCTGATTGCTTGCTGCGATAATCCTTACATCTACGTTGATGGAGTCCTTGGCTCCGACTCTTTTAACTTCACCTGTTTCTAAAAAACGTAAAAGTTTTGCTTGTTGTGATAAAGGCAAGGCCTCAATTTCATCAAGAAATAAATCTCCACCATGAGCCGCTTCAGCCAAACCCATTTTGTTTTGATCAGCCCCTGTAAAGGCACCTTTTATATGTCCAAAGAACTCAGATTCAAAAAGGTTCTCGCTGATAGCTGCGCAGTTGATCGTGATAAAAGGTATTTTAGCTTCTTGTTCCGTCAGTAGGCGAGCGACAACATCTTTTCCAGTTCCTGTTTCGCCTTCGATCAATACATTTCCACGTTCACCTTTAAGAGATGCTATGTACTTACGTAAATTTTCTGTCTGGCTTGATTTTCCTACGAAATGAGTTTTAGTATGACTTGAGTGCTCAACTTGCCTTAATTGCCAATAAGCTAGAATTTTTTCTAAGATCAGGGTGACTTCTTCGCTGATAAGTGGCTTTGCTAAGAACCGTGCTGCCCCGGCTTTAATGGCCATTTCCATATTTTGGCGATTAAGATCACCAGACATTGAAACTATCTCGGTTTGTGGGTTCCTTTTAAGAAGTTTAGCAATAATTTGTGGACCATCGGGAATATCCCCTACTTTGGACTGGATATGCATATCAACCATCGCGGCATGAAAAAACACATGATCAGGGATGAGGTTTGGGTCATTCGCAATAAAAACTTTATACCCTGTTGGGGCCATGAGTTTTACAGAAGTAGCTAGCATTGCATCATCATCAACGATTAGTAAATTAAGTAAATTTGTAGACATTGCTCTATTCTAATCTAGAATAAGATCATGTCAAAAATTAAAATTTTATTAACTGAAAACATACACCCCGTAGCACAAGAAAAACTAACTCAAGAAGGATATGTTGTTGACTTAATAAAACATGCTCCCACAGAGGAAGAGTATTTAAATATTCTTCCTCAATATCAAGTGCTTGGCATCAGATCTAAGTCTGAAATTACAGATAAAATACTGACACAGAATCCCCAGCTTTTAGTGGTCGGGGCTTTTTGTATAGGCACTAACCAAATTCAGCTTTCAACAGCTACAGAAGTTGGTGTTCCTGTATTTAATGCGCCTCACAGTAATACGCGCTCCGTAGCGGAATTAGTTATTGCGGAAATGATTGCTTTATCGCGTCAGTTAGGTGATCGAAGTGGTTCGGCTCACAAAGGTGAGTGGGTTAAATCAGCAGAAGGCTCACATGAAGTTAGAGGTAAAACTTTAGGTATAGTAGGTTATGGACATATCGGAAGCCAGCTTAGTATTTTAGCTGAAGCTATGGGTATGCGTGTAGTTTTTTATGATATAGTAAAAAAACTTCCTTTAGGAAATGCACAGCCTAAGTATAATTTAAATGAATTGTTGGAGGTCTCTGATTTTGTAAGTTTACACGTTCCAGAAACACCAGAAACAAAAAATATGATTTCTAAAAACCAACTGCAAAAAATGAAAAAAGGAAGCTTTTTGATAAATGCTTCGCGAGGCACAGTTGTAGAGATTGACCATTTAGTTGAGTCATTGAAATCAAATCATTTAGCTGGTTGTGCTGTGGATGTTTTTCCTGTGGAGCCCTCTTCGAACAAAGAAAAATTTGTATCGCCCTTGCAAGGACTTAAAAATGTTATTCTTACTCCCCATATCGGTGGAAGTACAGAGGAAGCTCAATACTCCATAGGTATGGAGGTGGCAGAAAGCTTTCGTAAATTCTTGCAAACAGGGACAACTGCTGGAGCTGTCAATTTTCCTAATGTAGATTTGACCCTGAAAAAAAATGTAACTCGTATCATGAATGTCCATAAAAATGAGCCGGGTGTTTTGGGTGAAATAAATGGCTATATCTCTGAGGCTGGTGCCAACATTCAAGCACAGTATCTATCAACAGATAGTAAAATAGGTTATTTAGTTGTAGATCTTGAGATGGATCAAGCAAAAATTACAGCTTATGAGTTAATAGAAAAAATTAGAAAATCAAAACGCAATATCAAAACACATCAAGTTTTTTAAAAGAAGACAGTGTCTTCTTTTAAATTTATTGAAATGATGGCTTCTAAAAATCAAAAACTTTTCCAGGGTTGATGATATTATCAGGATCAAAAACTTTTTTGATCCCTTTCATGATCTCGATCTCTGCATTTGATCGCGTGTAGTTTAAAAATGATTTTTTGGATAAACCCACACCATGCTCAGCAGAGATGCTTCCGGATAAATTTTTAATAGTTAAAAATACAAGTTCATCAACTTTTCGACACTCTTTAACAAAGATTTCTTTAGTCATCCCTTCGGGTCTTAGAATATTGATGTGCAAGTTGCCATCCCCAATATGACCAAACCAAATCACTTCCCATGTGGGGTAAGCTTTTTGTAAAAGTTGATCAAGTTCTTCCATGAAATGAGGAACTTTTGAAATAGCTACGGAAATATCATTTTTGTAAGGCGAGTACTTCGAGAGAGATTCACTTATATCTTCACGGTAGCGCCAAAAAGTTTTAGCTTGCTGCTCTGATTGAGAAATAACGCCGTCAACGATCATTCCTTGCTCTAAACAAGATTCAAAAACTGACATGACCTTCTCTTCAGCTTCGGGTGAGTTGATCTCAACTTCGCAAACAACATAAAAATCACTGACGGTATCAAATGGGCGAGTTAACCCAGTTGCATCAATAACTTTTTGCAAAGCTTTTTCAGAAAACATTTCATAAGCTTGTATATGGCAATTTTTTTTGAATTCAGAAAAAACTTTCATCACTGAGGACATTTGATCAACTGCAAGAACTAAGACTTTAAGTTCAGGCGGACGAGGTGCAAGTTTGATAAGAGCTTCTGTAACGAAACCTAAGATACCTTCGCTGCCAATGAAGAGATGACGTAAATCTAAGCCTGTCGCATTTTTCACGAGCCCATTATTTAAATCAAGGACTTCGCCAGTGCCAGTCACTACTTTTAATCCCGCGACCCAGTCACGCGTTAAACCATAGCGGACAACTTTAATTCCACCAGCATTTGTGGCAATGTTGCCACCCATTTGAGAGCTGCCTTTAGCCGCAAAATCCACAGGATAAAAGAGCCCTTTTTCTTTGGCAAAATTTTGTAACTGTTCAGTGATGACCCCAGGTTGGATGCGAACTGTAGAGTCTGTTTCATTGAACTCCAGAATCTGGTTCATTTTTTCAAAGCTCACGACAACTTCATTGTGAAGAGCACAGGCCGCTCCGCTCAAACCTGTTCTTCCACCTGAAGGAACTAAAGCTATTTTGTATTTTTTCGCCCAGTGTACGATTTCAACGACATCTGTGGTTGTTTCAGGAAATAACACAGCAGATGCTTTGATATCGTAATAAGTTGTCCAGTCTTTCCCGTAGTACTTTAAAGATTCAGGATCAGTTTTAATTTGGGTTTTTGCAATTTGAAGTTGATCAAGTATTTCAGTCATTCTCTATATTTAAGCGCATTTATAGCCTCTGATCAACAGAAGTGATTTTAAAAGCCAACCGACTTCGTTCCTGCGTCGTAGGCATATTTTTTGTATTATCCCTATGTGAGTTAAACGTACGGAGTGTATAGGAATATATGATAAATAGGCTTCATTTTAAAGCTATTATAGTGATCAGCATGTTATTATTTGCATACAACTGTATAGCATCTGTACAGGTTTATAGTTTTAAGCCCCATGGAAGTCCTGATCGTTATCTTATTGTGGCACAGGACGGCGAAACTCCACAAGAGGCTTTAAAACGTTACGTACACTTAATTCATCGAAATAAATCTTTGTTAGAGTTAATAGGCTCTGAAAATTTCATTCAATTTAAAAGCGGACAGTTTAGTAAAATAGAAGAAACAGTGTCGCCGGATAAGACGTTAGTACTTCTTTTAGCCAACAGAAGTTCAGATATGACCTATGACAGTCAGCAGTCTCCGCAGATGCGTATAAATAAATTTAAGCAGAAGTTGAATCAAGAGCATGATGTTTATATTTTACCAGTGGCAGGAGCTATAGGGTTAACTCATCCAAATAGAGATTTGTATTATAAACAAATCAGTCATATTTTTTCAGGAGTTATCGCTTTGGGCGGACATGATGTTAATCCAGCTTTGTACAATGAAAAAGTAACTTATAGCCGTGATGTGAATCCTGTGCGTGATCAATATGAAATTAATTTTTTAAAATACTGGATTCAAAACCGTAAAGGTTTTTTATTTGGAGTGTGTCGAGGGCATCAGTTAATTTCGGCAGCCTTAGGTTTTAAATTAAGCCAACATATTGATTATCATGGAGATGGTGAATGGACAGACCACAAAATTTATTTGCATAAAACTCAAAATGGATATTTGTATGATGCACTTAAAGTTAAAGAATTAGCCGTGAACAGTTATCATCATCAGGCTGTGATTTATAAAAACCATCCTCTAGTGGATTTAGCAGCCACTGGCCCTGATGGAACTGTGGAGGCTTTAGAAAGCCGTGATGGTCGTATTATGACGACACAGTTTCATATTGAATTTATGGACAATATATATGCGCAGAGATTTTTTAAATATCTCAGTTATAAAATTAAATCATCAAGTGTGAGTAAAACTTTAAAGTGCTCGAACTTATTTTAAAGTTCGGATCTTCAAGAGTGAGTAGAGAGGACATAGTCCCCAACCCGCAGTGGCTAAACCGTATAAACCCAGAGGGTAAAACCAAACTGGCCCACCTGCAATAGCGTAGGATAAAAGTAAAATTGAGATTAGAAATCTTAAGGCCCTATCCCATAGGGCCACATTACACAACATGAGAAAATTTAGCTTTTAATTAAATCTTGTAATTCACCAGCTTGGTACATTTCCATCATGATGTCGCTTCCGCCGATTAATTTTTTGTTGATATAAAGCTGAGGGATTGTCGGCCAGTTGCCAAACTCTTTAATGCCTTGGCGAATTTCTTCGTCTTCAAGAACATTCACGTCTTTGAAGTTCACGCCGATATCTTGTAAGATAGCTGTAGCGCGAGCTGAAAAGCCGCACATTGGAAATTGGCTTGTGCCTTTCATGAATAAAACAATTTTATTTTCTTCTAAAAGTTTTTCGATTTTTGATTTTACATCAGACATTGTTAACTCCGTTACTTTACTTATTGATCTTTAATTGATGTTTTTATTGAAAGGGCATGAACTTCACCCGTTTTAAGTTCTGGGGCAAAAGCCTTCATCACATGTTGGTGCTGTTCGATGCGTGTTAAGCCTTTAAAAGCCATACTTTTAACTGCAACTTCCCAGTGATCAGAAGTGCCTGTTAAATCAAAAACCTGAATTTCAGAATTTGGATCAGAATCAGGATAGTGTGCTTGCAATCTTTGTTTCATTTGGTCTATCGTCATAGATTATGACATTTAGCAAATTACTACTATTTAAGCAAGACGGGAATCTATCTAAAAATTTATCTTCTTCTTTAAAGGCTATATCAGTCACGACCGCTCTCTTAATCGTCATTTATAGCTTAAATCGCCTGTTGTTTTATGGGTGGAATTTCGCCCACTTTAACGAAATGCCTTTATTAGATACAATTAAGTGCTTTTTTTATGGCTTGCGGTTCGATCTGGCTCTGATAGTCCCCTTAGTTTTTTTAACTGTTTTAGTGTCTTTAATTCCAGTTAAAGCTTTGCGAGTTATTTGTGGATTAGCTATTTTGTTTTTTCATTTAGGGCTAATTTTTATCAGCATGGTTGATATTGAGTTGATTAACTTTATGGGGCGACGCTTTACTAAAGCCAGTTTGTATCTGGCCAAAGAGGGACAAACTTCTAATTTAGCACAATATGGTTTTTTAAGTTTAATGACATTTTTATTTTTGGTTGCAACTTTGTGGGTTTCACTTAGGGGATACTTAACAGTGCGAGCATCTCTTCAAGGTCTTAAAGGCTATGGACAGAAGATTTTTTTAGTTGTGGCGATGATCCCCTTAGTTGTAATAGCTGGACGTGGTGGCCTGCAATTAAAGCCCATGAGCTTTGTAGATGCTAAAGTTATCGACCATCCTTTTTCACATCATTTAATTTTAAATACAGGTTTTACATTTATTAAAAGTTACGGAAAAAACACGTTTCAAAAAGAAAAATATTTTTCTGAAGAAAAAATGTTAAGCCTTCTCAATCAAGACTCTTCTGAAAGCATCATATCGCATGAGTCATTTAAAGCTCAGGGGTATAACCTTGTTATTTTTATAGTTGAAAGCTTGTCTCAAGAGTATTTGTCAAAAGAGCAAACGCCCTTTTTGTCGAAGCTCGCAGAGGAGGGGGTGTATTTCGATAAATCTTATGCGAATGGTCGCAGGTCCATTGAGGGCATAGCATCTATATTAGCCGGTATACCGGCATTAATGGAAGAGCCATTTTTAAACTCTGAGTTCGCAACCAATGATTTTATCGGTTTAGGTCAGTTATTGCGTAAAAAAAATTATCACACGAGCTTCTTTCATGGAGCTAAAAATGGGAGTATGCGGTTTGATGTTTTTACTAAGGCGAGCGGCTTTGATAACTATTATGGCAAAAACGAGTTTCCAGATCCCTCTCAAGATGATGGTTATTGGGGGATATACGATAAACCCTTTCTGAATTTTTCATGCGAGACAATGTCACAATTTCAAGAGCCATTTGCGTCAGTTGTTTTTACGTTGTCATCACATCAGCCTTTTAAAGTGCCAGACTCTTTTGCTGTGCCAGAAGGAGCTCAAAGTGAACCACCGATTTTAAAATCTATTAGTTATACGGACAGTGCTTTGAAAGGGTATTTTGAATGTGCAAGAAATAAAAAGTGGTTTGATAAAACAATTTTTGTTGTTGTGGCTGATCATACAGGGCCGGCGTTAAATCCTGATAAGGCAAACTTTGAAGATGCTTTTAAAGTTCCTCTTATTTTTTATTCTGCTCACAAAGAAGTTTTAAAAGGACTTGATTCAAAGCAATACGCCCAACAGATTGATATCCTTCCTACTTTGAATGACCTTCTGGATCTAGGTTTAATCTCAGACAACCATCTTTCAAGATCATTGTATAAAACTGGCCGTAAAACAATTGCCCTGTTCTCAGATCACCAATATCAACTTGTAGGTGATACCGATCTGAGTGAAGATCGTCTCAAAGCTATAAAGCAATATTTTAGCGAAGGGTTGTATGACAACAGGTTGTATTATCCTCATCGATAAATTATTTTCTTGTTTAGATATCTTAAAGTTGTCATCTAAAAGATATTCATGTAATAAAATAGCTATATGAATGATTTTGGTGACTATTTTGTTCCAGCTTCGGAATCACATCAAAAAATAGAAAAAGCAAAAGCACGAGAGATGCGCAAATCCAGTTGGTGGAAACAGCAGCTAGGTAAAGGTATTTGTTATCACTGTGAACAAAAATTTAAACCAGAAGAACTTACCTTAGATCATTTAATTCCTATTGTTCGTGGTGGTAAAACAGATAAAAAAAACTGTGTTCCAAGTTGTAAAGAGTGCAACACTAAAAAAGGTCATAAAACTCGAGCAGAGATAGCTATAGAAGAGCTTCAGAAAAAATCCGAAGAAGATTCTGAATAAATTAGAAGAAAGCTATTTACGAAATGAACGTTTTAATTTTGTTTTTGTTGTACAGGATTTTGTTCCGTCTGGATGATCTACACAGACTTTTTCTTCTAAATAATCAGCTGATTCCTCAGGTAATCTAAACTCGGCTGGCGTACGCTCTTTAGCACTATTTAAATGTGCAATCGCAAGCAAAGCTAAGGAAAAAAAGAATATACCCATGATAGGTAGAAATTGTTTATGTGCAGTTAGGGCTTTGAAATCAAAAGGTAAAATAGGCGTATAAGAGGCATTTATATCGGATGATTTTTCTTCGGAAATTTGTTTGTTTTTATGTAGCTCTGGTAAGTTGATTTTGTTATGTCTCACGAGATTATTGTGTTGAGAGGCAAATTTGGCGATCAACATCTTATGGGGAGATGCCATTTTAATGAGTTGTTTGTTAGAGTCATTACCCTTATGAGCCATATTTATAATATCGGTCATATAAAAGTAAATCTTGATACTGTTTCAGTTTTAGATTTTTGTTATGAGTATAAATTAACTTGCTAGAAATAAGAGACTAAATTCATTCAAAAGTGAGTATACTTTTGACAGTGTTTAACTTTTTAGTCACTTTGATACTTTTTTGACGAATATCTAACTTCTAAACACATATAATTCGATTTTAATTGGTACATTCCTTGATAAACATGGTTTTTGATAAGTTAAAACTAAAATGTGAGGAGTGTATTGTGGCTAATAAATGTAATTGGTTAAATCTGAGTATTCTAACGGTATCAACATCGCTTTTATTAGGTAATGCGGTATTTGCTGCAACTGCGGAAGAATTACTGACACGGGATTTATCTACAGCGATAGGTTCATTAAAAGAAGACACTCGATTTTACAATTATTTTGAAATTACAACTAATGTTCCTGTGGAAGATACAACACTAGCCAAATCAGATGTACGTTATCAGTACGTACGTGATTATGTTTTGAGAGGTTCTAGTTTATTTTGGAATATGAACCACACCAAAACTAGCTTAGCGAATGCAGGGCCGGGTTTATATTTAGCTGTAGATCCATTTGCCTCATCTCCTGCGGCTGCACCAGAAACAGGTTTTAACTTTGGTTATTCGATGGTTGAGTTAACATTAGGTGCTGGAACAAAGTATTTAAATACTGTTCAAAAACCTGCAATAAAAAAAGATACATTGGCTGCGTTAAAGGCTGAGGGGTACTTAAATTCTACTCAACAGGCAGCTTTATTGGCTGGTGGTTTATTTACAAGAGATACTCTAAGATACATGGTCGAGGCGCAAAATTCTCAATTTAGATCTCTTGTTCATAGAGTGTTTAAAGCTGAAAATATCGCTTTGATCGAGTACGGATGGCAGACAGGTGTATCTGCATTTTGCGGAGGAGTTCCTAAAAGATCGGCTTTAGTTTATGTAGGCAGCGATCAGATTAATGTAAATGTTGTTTCAAATATTTTAGTTTACTGGAAAGGTTTTCCAGCCAGTAAGGTGTCTCTAACAAATGAAGAGATTCAAGTTAAAGAACGTAATGCAAAACTTTACTCTGTATTGAAGGCTATTCGTCCAGACGAGAAGATCTTTATTAACTCTAAGAGCAGTTCAGCAAGAAAAGCTGCTTTAGCGAAGATTAATAGTGTTATCAGTTCAGCTTATACTGATAAGTTTGAATTAAGTGAAATTCAGAGTAAAACATTTAAATGCCTTAAATAGTAAATCAGAGGTCGATGGTGAAAAAGTACGTACTTGTATCAATAATTTTGATTTTAAAAGTTCAGGCTTTTGCTTGTGATGATATTCTCAAACAGTTTCCTAAAGATTGCGCTCTACAAGATAGGTTAACCGCTATTCGAGAACAATTAAGAAAAGAAAAAATTGATATTAACGAAGTTGCTGAGTATCGAGTATTAAGGTTAATTGATCGTAGATCTTGGGACTATGCCCGTCTTAAAAGAACTCCACCAAATGAAATTTACAAACCTGCACCAACAACGTGGAGCGTTTGGGATCAAGGTATCCGGAGTATTTTTGGCTCGGTCGATTTTAAAAATATTTTATTTAGAGATCTGAAGATTGATGTCAATACCATGTCAGGGATGAATAAAGTTTTATTAACAAATGGTGTTGATAGCATTAAAGACCCTAATACGACACAATCTAAATTGCCGGGTGAGTTTAGAGTAAACGAAGATAAGGGTGTTGGATATTGTTCGAAGCGTACTATAGATAACCAAGGCCTTATTGATCGAGCAGAGAGCTCCATGATGAAACTACAACAAAGATGGGAGTCCTCTATAGGAATGACATTCTCGGATGTAGTGGCGCGCTATGGTGGACAAAATCCGCAAGAGGCGAACTTGAAATCTGGAATGTATGTTACGGACTCAGTTTGTGGTAAGGATAAGCTTCCAGATAGTGTTTTTGTATCTTATGCGCGAACGCATTCAGTTATGGACCGTATAAATTGGATGACTATTTTTCTTGAGTCTAATTTAGAGTTGTATCGACAAGGTCGTCCAGCTTTATCTCCAGTAGAGTTGGCAACAGCTCTGCAAAAATGGTTTGTAAGTGTGCATCCATTTGCGGACGGTAATGGACGAACATCTAGAGCTATTCAAGATATTGTATTGGCTAATTTTGGTTTGCCGTATGCTCCAGGTGGGGATTTGCAAAATGATGCCATGGATACCTACGATAATTATTTGTTTTTAACATACAATGCTATGGATTCTATGTTGAATACTTTAGAGAAATGTGCTAAAAACTATGCAAAATCTAAATTGTTTGAGAGAAATCTTTTTTATTGCCAAACAGTAACAAAACTCAATACTGCACAAAAGTAATCCCTTAAAAATCTAAAATATGCTCACTGTGTAATCAAAAATGTTTGATTACACAGTGCGAAACATTCAATGACTTGCCTTTCTGAGTAAAAAGACCCTTCAATAAATTGTTAGATCAATTATATTAGTTATAAAATTGAATATAAGAATGTTTTATCAGAAGGGTGTCTGTTTTGAGTAAAATTACAAAAAGTAGTACGGCTGAATATTTTGCGAAAAACTTGCAACAAGTAGGGTTTTCTTCACCATTAAAAGCAGTTTTAACAACTCTAAAAGAGGCAGTTGATAACTCTTTAGATGCTTGTGAGGGCGCTAAAATTTTACCCGAGTTAGAGATAGAAGTTAAAAAAGTCGGTTCAGGTTCTACCAAAAATACAGATTTAATCAAAATTGTTGTTGAAGATAATGGTCCTGGAATTGATGGAGACGATTTAGCTAAAGTGTTTGGTGAGTATTTGGCTTCATCTAAATTTGGTCGTGGTCAGTGTTCACGTGGACAGCAAGGTATCGGTATTTCTGCTGCTACCACATGGGCGCAGATGACGAATGCCAAGGGTGTTCAGGTTATTTCTAAAACAGCGAAAATGCGTAAAGCTATTTCGGCACAAGTTGACGTCGATATAAAAACGAATATAGGTATTCTGCGTAATAAAGAAACAATAGATTGGAAAAAAAATAACGGCACTCGCGTTGAATTTGTGATGGATGGACGTATCCAACTCAATGGTGATGGCGGTATTTTAACTTACATTGAAGGCACGATTTTATTAAATCCACATCTTACAGTTACTTTTAAGTTGGGTGATAATGATAAGATTCGTGTGGAGCGTGTTACAGATGAGTCTCCTCAGATTCCAGAGGCTACACTTCCGCATCCTCACACTTTTAAGTTAGGCGAGTTTATCACACACTCGACGTTGTATGGAAAAATCACACTTTCTAAGTTTTTAAAGACGGGTTTTTCTCGTATTTCTGATCAATCTATTAAAGATTTTGTGAAAAATGGCATGCCTAAAGGGTTAATTGAAAAACCTTTAACGGCATTAACAGATGATGATTTTAAAAAGGTTTTCTCAGCTGTTCAAGCTACAGATTTAATGGCTCCATCAACACGTTCTGTTTTAACTGTGGGTGAAGATGCTTTGTCAAAATCCATAAATCGTTTAGGGCAAGTGGATTTTTTCTCAGTTGTTACAAGAAAACCCACCATTTGTGATTTTAAACCAGTTGTTATCGAAGTTGCTTTAGCTCGCTTTATTGATCGCGGTAAAGATGGAGAACCTGTACAATTACTTCGTTTTGCAAACAGAGTTCCATTGCAATTTGATAAATCTGGTTGCGCTATTACATGGGCGATTGAGAGTGTTAATTGGAAATCATATGGATTAGTGCAGCCTAAAGAATCTCTTCCTCAAGGACCGTATGTATTTGCGGTTTCTGTTGTGTCGCCATTTATTAAATTTAAAAATGCTTCGAAGGAAACTATTGATGCATCTGAAGAATTAGTAGAAGAAATTAGAAGAGCATTGCAGCAAGCAGGACAAAAACTTTCACGTCACATTAAACATGAAATGAAAGAGGCTGATTTAGAAAGAAAGTTGGCTCATATTGAGCAGTTTGGTCCTATTTTGGTTGAAAAACTTGTTTCAATAGCTGGAGCAAATGAGACGAGAAAGAAAAAGGCCGAAGAGGGATTACGCAAAATATTAGGTCGTGATTCTGATGAAGCAGTTAATCAGTTAGAAGAAGCTCAATCTAAGTTAGAAGCTCAAAAACAAAAAGAAGCTAAAAAAATCGGAGCTACAGACGAGGCTTAGTTTTTTTACTTTGAAGAGTGAAAAAGTAGTTAATTATTATTAAGTGCGATAGGAAAAATTATGGCATTGTTAAAAGTACGTGAATTAAGATTAGATATACCCAAAGAAGCAAAAAATTTAGCTGAGAAAATGCTTGCTGATTTAGAAAAGTCTAAACGACCTTATCTTGAAGCTGTAAAGACATCTTTAGATAATTCTGAATACAATGCTAAAACTGGGTATTTAACTCCTGGTGGAAAACTAGTTCGCACAGAGCTCAATGTGTCTTCGGTGCAAAAGTTAGCGCGTGTAGTTTTTATGCTTGAGATTTTATTGCGAAATTTAGATATTGGAGCAGTGAATACGAAGCGTGAGCTTTATTATATCTGTAAAGGTTTGATTAAAGGTGATGGTCGTTACAAGCCTTTAGACTTTGAAGATCAAAATGAATCTGATTCAATTATAGACTTTATTGGTGATATGCTTGAGGTTTATCGTGAAGAACTTAATTGTTTTGCCAATGATCGTGGTGGTCAAACATATTCGCAACAGCTTGTTGTGACAGAGACTTTGCCTGATGGCGATAAAGCCGTTGTGGATTTGTCAACTTTAGGGACAACACCATTCCAGCCTAAAAATAAACCACAATCTTTAAAGCTTAAAGCTAAAAAGAAAATAGATTTTTGCTTAGTTGTAGAATCAGAAGGTACTGCAGGAACTTTGCAATCTATGGGTTTTACTAAGAGAAACAACTGCATTTTGATGGGTGCTCAAGGGGTTCCTTCAAATGGTGTTCGTGGTTGGTGTAAGCTTATTGAAAATCAACTTGATGTGCCGATGTATTTCTTCGGCGATCTCGATGCGTACACATTACAAAATATTTTTAGAACTTTAAAGGCAGGATCTGCAGCCTCGTTGATTCGTAACGGTGATTTTAGTGCGCCTAATGTGAGATTCTTGGGGGTTTTGCCTGGTGATGTTAAGAAGTATGATTTACCTCATTATAAAGTGAGAGAGTCAGACCCAGCTGAAGCTCGTGCGCTAAAAAAAGCTAAAGATGCCTTAGAGAATGACCCATTTTTTAAAGATAAAAAAAATAAAGATTTATCAGATATTTTGAAGTGGTTGATCAAAGAGAAGATTCGTTGCGAGCAACAAAGTTATTTCTCTGTTGATCCTAAAGATCCTATTAAAACAGAAAAAATCATTCTCGAAAAAATCAAACGTGGTGATTACGTATAATAGCTTAATTTAAGAAATTATTTAAAAAAAGGGGTATCTGTAAAATGATACCCCTTTTTTTGTGATTAAGTATGACTGTCAAAAAGAAGCCCATTTTGGGCACATGTAAAAAGGCTATTCATAGAATGAATGTCTAGTTCATGTAAAATGTGTTTGAGCCGGTACATATATCGCAAAAGCTCTACGTATAAATTAATCTAATACAAACGATTAAACGAAAGTAGGACTTCGATATGTATTCAACGAAAATCATCCTAGCTCGAAATGTTTTAGTATGTTCAATGACGCTATTGGCTTTAAGTCAGTCATTTGCTCAATATAGCAATCATCAAGGCATGCAAGCTATTAAGGGAAAGATGGTTATCATTGACACTAGAGATAAAGAGATTTGTTTAAAAATTGAAGAAAGCATCATGAACTCTAACTTTAGGAAAAGTAATATTTCTGATGCTGACTTATGCTCACCTGGCACAGATGATAATCCATATGCGGTAGTCAGTTTTTTCGAACAACAAAAAATTGAAGGTAGACCATTAAATAAAGCTTTTCATAACGTTATTAGTGGTGATGATAATATTTATACTCATACACGCAATCTGGGGGCAGCATCAGTAGCGACAGCTGGTGTTCTTTACTTAATGCCAGAGAGTGTTTCTAAGTGGGATAAGGATGATTTGCGAAATGGTTCATTATTAGAAAAATATAAAGATAACGTAAGACGTGGACCTGTAGTTGATAAAGACGATTGGGTCATTAACTATATTGGTCATCCAATATCAGGCGCAATCTATTACCAAATTGCAAGAAACTCTAACTTATCAATACTCAAATCTTTTGGCTATTCTGTAGTTATGTCAACGTTCTTTTGGGAATATGGTGTTGAGGCATTTGCAGAAGTACCATCAATTCAAGATTTATTAATTACGCCAATTCTTGGTTCAATCTTAGGTGAAGGATTTTATAGATTAGAAAAAAAGATTGATGAAAATGATGGTAAAGTTTCTAATTCGTATGTGGCGGGTAAGGTTTTGAAAGTTGTTTTAAATCCAGGTAAAGCTGCTTCTGATAAGATCAACAGCTTGTTAAATAAAGATATTATTGTAGATTCTAATTTTGGAGTTACACAATTTAAAGCACACTATTGTTCGACAGAGCCTTCCATTGGAATGAGTACTGTATTCGAAGAGTGTAGAAAGCCAGCATTGGGTATTGGTTGGAAATTTAAATTTTAGAAATTATAGATTGCATTTTTTAAAAAGGATATCTATCAAAAGATATCCTTTTTTGTCTCTGGTGTGTTTTTGCATATTTTGCTTAACTCAGCGCAGAAAAATATGATTTATTTATAACAGTGGTGTCATCTGTTTTGACATAAATGTACTTCATACAAAATCTAGAGCCATTATAGCTCTGAAAACCTCTTTAAATCTCATAAATGCTCACTAATATCACATATTTATGGCCTTATTTTTGTATGTACAAAAGGGCTTGAGGTGTTTTATGTCATCACATGAAAACAACATTTGGATAGTTACGTAAAGATCAGGGGGATCTCATGTATAAAACTACTATAAAAATATCATTGGCTCTAACTCTAGCGGGGGTGTTGGGGTTGAGCGGGTGTTCTTCACGCCAATCTGAAAATCAATCACAATTGATACCGCTTTTACAGGATTCGCAAAAAATTATAAGTACGCGACCTCAAACTCAAAGTCATATTATGGCTTTAGTGAAATTAAAAACACCAGCTTTGTTGGAAACATCAAAAACTGTAAATGGAATTACATCTGTTGATCAAGATCAATTAGAAGCTATATTGAAAGAACAAGAAGCGATATTTCAGGCTTTTAAAAATATTTCTCCAGATATTCAAATTATTTATAAATATAAATATGTGTTAAATGCATTAACAGTATTAGCTCCAAAAGAAGCCTTAGATAAAATAAGTTCTCTAGGTATTATTGCGAGCTGGGAAACTGTAGGCCTATTCAAAAAACCAGAAGGTGTTCCTCAAAAGTTATCGCTTAAAGAAGCGATGACATCTTTAAAGGAAAAAAACGCAACAAAATTCATTGGAGCTGAAAAGTTACATGAGCAAGGTTTAAAAGGTAAAGGTATTCGTGTCGGTGTTATTGATACTGGTATTGACTACACGCACGCGATGCTTAAAGGTGTGGGAACTGCAGAAGCTTATAAAGCCATTGATCCGGATAAAGAGGCGATTGGGTTTCCAAACGATAAAGTTGTTGGCGGTATAGATTTAGTTGGAACTTATTACGACTCTGCTTCAGCAGACTTTATTTTTCGTATTCCAAAGCCAGATCTCAATCCATTAGATGAAGGTGGGCATGGGACTCACGTTGCGGGCACAATTGCTGGTTTAGGTAATGGTGTTACAACTTATGATGGTGTAGCTCCAGAG
>JBKBTW010000221.1:0-3348 GCA_046291245.1 Pseudobdellovibrio sp.
ATTTTAAAAAAACTCTAATTACGACATATGCTGATTTTTTTCCGGAAAAAATTGGATACACTAAAAACTCAAACTCCGCTGTTTCTGTTAACGGGAGAGGGTTACAAATAAACCCTCTCAGCCAAGCCCGAAAATCTGATTTTTTTGTAGCTCTATCTGGACGTGAAAATCACTCACAGTACACACAAGTTACTTCTGCTATTGGTTTTGATAAAAACTTTGCACACACTATTTTTTCCCAATACGCTGTTAAAAAATCTGAAGTTTATTTCGATGCTGAGAAGAATGAGTTTTTCAAAGAAGAAAAATTATGTTTCGAAAACTTAGTGCTCACCGATTACGGAAAGACTCGACTTTCAGAGAAAGAATCCGCATTAAAATGGAAAGAGTTTTTTACTAATAATCCTCAAAGCTTCCTTAAAACCCATTCTGATTATGAAAAAATTAAAACCAAAATAAACTTTATCTTAAAAAAGCAGAATATTTACTTTAAAATCAATGATGAAACACAATCCCAGATCGAAAACTTTGAACTTCTGGTTTGTAAAACAATTTTAGATTATTACGATAGCTTTGAAGATTATAAAAATTGTGATTTATTTTACATCACTTATCAAACTGTAAATGACGAACTCTCTACTATTTTACAAAATTTGCCTGAGCAAATAAAATCTCCTCGCGGTCGTACAGCGACAATAAATTACACTGATGATAAAGCTCCATTGATTTCGCTAAAACTCCAAGAGGCCTTTGGCTGGAAAGATACTCCTAGAATTTTCAATAACACCATACCTTTGACTCTAGAATTACTTGCCCCGAATATGCGGCCGACGCAAACTACAAGTCATCTAGCTCAATTCTGGAAAACAAGCTACGCAGATGTGCGCAAAGGCCTACGCGCACGCTATCCAAAACATGATTGGCCTGAAGATCCAAGTTAATCGATAATTTTTATTTTTTATTCATTAGCTAGTTACAAAAGATAGACTAACTCAAATCATAACATTGGATTATGCAAGAAGATTTACTTAGAACTTAAGTTAATTGATTGAGGAGCTACAATCACTGACTTTACGGGTACATCTTTGATAACGACTGCATTAGCGCCGATTTTGGAATCGTCACCTATGTTGATCGGGCCTAGAACTTTAGCCCCTGTTCCGATCAAAACGCGATTTCCAATAGTAGGATGACGTTTAACGGGCTCGAACTTCATTCCTCCCAATGTTACTCCATGAAAAATAATGCAATCATCACCTATCACTGCTGTTTCCCCAATAACACAGCCAACACCGTGATCTATCACAAGTCTTCGCCCTAGTTTTGCTCCAGGATGAATTTCTATACCTGTGACAGTGCGAGAAATATCCGCCACCAATCGCGCAATAAAAAATAATCGCGCATTGTAAAAAGCATGTGCTATACGATGAAAAAATATCGCACGAGGACCTGGATAGAGCAGTAAAATCTCTAGTAATGATTTAGCCGCGGGATCATAATTCTTGTAAGCTTTCAAAAATTCAATCATGTGTTCCATTTCTTTTTAAGATCTTCCAGATAAAAATATCTTTCAAATCCGTCATGGTAGCGCGACCATGACTCACCAGAGTTTCTTTCCTGATTAATAAAACCCATCATTGTATCCATCTTCGAATCGAAATCATCTATTTGAGCCACAACAAAGGCCTCTGGAAACATCGGCACCTTCGGAGAGCCATATTCTAAACGTCCATGGTGAGCCAAAACTATGTGCTTTAAAATAATTCTTAAATCGTCAGGAAATCCTAAAATCCTCTGGGATTTTTTCTCAATCAGTTCGCAAGAAAGTAACATATGTCCAAGCAATTGGCCAGAGTGAGTGTAATAAATCTGTTGCTGTTCTGTATAATCAAGCTCCCAAATCTTACCTAAATCGTGAAATATAGCCCCAAATATCAATAAATCTCTATTTAAATAAGAGTAATGCTTACTAATAAACTGCATCAACTTACAAATAGAGACTATATGCTCCAACAATCCACCTTTATGAGCGTGGTGAATGGTTTTAGCTGCTGGGGCCTTCAACATTTTCAATTTTATTTCTTCATCCTGCAAACAATCCGTAATGAGCTGTCTTAGAGGTAAAATCTCTATGTCCTGTACAATTTGATACAGCTCTGAGTAAAGTGCATGGGCATCTACTTCTTTTTCTTTAATTTTAAAGTCGTCCTTGTTCAAATTTGTATCTTCTATTTTTTCGAGGCGATGAATAATCAACTGTTTTCTCTGATTATAAACTTGTATAAGTCCTTTGATTTTAACTAGATCACCTATTTCAAACCGAGATTGAATATCCTCGACATTGTCCCACACGCGAGCGTCTATTTGGCCTGTTTGATCACCGACTAAAAGAGATAAAAATGATTTTCCAGTTTTTCCTACACCAAGGTTTTTATCTTTAACTAAAAAAACTCTGTCTGTAACTGGGTCTTTATCATTTAAATGCTTAATAGCTGTTATATTCATGGGAATCCTTAAATCTTAATGACCTATTTAACTTCAAATATCTTTGAACATAAGTTGTCATCAAAACGACTATCGATAATATTAGCATGTGTCAAAACAAATTGATTTCCTTTTTTTAAGACAAACACATATTGACCTGAAAGAACATATAAATGTCTCTTCGCAGTTGTATTTACTTTTAAAAAATCAATTTTGTACAAAGACGATGATTTTGATGTTAAATCTAACCATCGACCACAACCTAATCCAAACTCTTCATCTTCAATTTTTATTTTTGGCGCTTCACTTAAGTAAAAAATTGAATATACTTCCGTATCTTTGCCAAATTGTTCTTTAGGAAAACTTAAGTAAAAGCTTCCTTCACCAACGAGATAATCTTTTAAATCAACAACCCCGCCCCCATACGGCAAGTTGATCATAATTTTTTTATGAGATAAAATTCCTTCATAATCTGCACTAAGCTGAACCTTTAACCCCGTGTAAGTGTACTCAGGCATACCTTTAAAATCTTTACCTAAAGATTTTTCTAGTTGCTCGTAAATAGCCTTAGGAATTTTAAAGTCAGGAGCGAGTGATTTATAATGTACTTCGAAGATAGGCTCTGTTTTCTCATGTTTATCCCCACAGCCGACGACAACACTCATCAATAAAACACTAATTAAAAACCTATTCATTCAACTTCGCCTCTCACTTCTTGAAATGGAACAAAGTCATTAAGGTTCGAAGAACTTTTTTCTACAAAAAGCAATTTCTGCTTTGGATTATCGATAGCCATCATCTCTGCCCAAAGCGAAACCGCATTTCTTTCCTGCTTCAAACGTGATACATGTGGCGCTAAGTCAC
>JBKBTW010000222.1:0-3336 GCA_046291245.1 Pseudobdellovibrio sp.
CCTAGGCCTAAAGCTTCTTCTAAGACTTCTTTCGTAAGTTTTTGTCTCTCTTCACGAGCTAAATCTGGTGCCTCTTTATCAACGATCTGAGAAATATCTCTTTGTGTTTTAGAACGTAATTCTTTTTCTTTGCTCTCACTGTCACCAGCTTCGGCTAAAAGTTTTTTTAAATCTATTGTGCGGATAAGCTCTGAATGCACACGAAGCTTTGTGACAATCCAAGGGTCCATTCCTTTAGCAATTTGCACAGCATCTTGCTCTGATTTTTGTTGTGACGGTGCTGGAGTTGGTTTTGGCTTTTGTAAACTTTTAAGACGTTGGAGTGTTCCACCAGAAAGTTTTCTTACAAACTCAAAATATGCATTTGATATTGGGATTTTTGGATTAACAAGCACAAATGGTTTTGATTGAGAAACTGAAGCCATAGCTGTGTTGTCATCTGAAGGAATCATGGCCATCGGCATAAGCCCTAAATGCTGAGATATAGCTTGAGGTTGCAAACCATTAGGCCCTATTTTGTTTAAAACTAACTGAATCATTTCTTTTGGAATTGATTGTGTCATGAGCTCGTTAATCATACGTTGCGTTTGTTGCACAACAAGAATCTCAGGAGTAGAGACCAAAGCAATTGCAGTCGCATCTTGTAAGATAGCCTGTTGCATAGGACCTAAATCATTTCCGCAATCTACGACTATAAATTTAAAACTTCTTGAAAAAAACTCAATCAATTTACTCAAATTTTCAGGATTAACGCTCAATATCTCTTCTGGGCCACGTACGGCTCCTAAATAAGAAAATCCAGCTGGATGTTGACTGACAAGTTGTTGAAGAGGAGTCGTATTAAGGGATTGCGTAGTGGTCGCTAGCTCACGCAATGTTTTAACTGGTTTTAGACCTGTGATGATATTCTGATCGCCAACACTTTTTGTATCACAATCCACTAATAAAACAGGAGTACGCAGCTCAGAAGTTAGGGCGATTGTTAAGTTCGCTGCAAAGACAGATTTGCCTACGCCACCTTTACCGCCGACAACTGCTATAAGTGCACAATTAGAATTTATAGCCATAAAATACCCCTTTTGAAAAACTATTCACGCATTCTGAATTTTTTCTTCACTTGCTCAACACCAGAACTTGCGGATGATTTTACGATTGGCGTCACAAACAACACATAATTACTCGAATTTTTAATAAAACTCTTGCCATGATTTAAAGTGAATATCGCTCCAGCACCTGTGGGACCACCAAACTGATTTTCTGATTTTTTAGTTATAATACCCGCTAAGGCGGCACTTTGTCGACTGCGCACGGAAACTGTTGTATTAACCGATGTCCGTGGTGCAAATGACAATCCACCACTATTGGTCTCAGTACTTGCAGAAATCGCTAACTCAACTAACTCAGAGCGCGCTTGCTTAATAGTAGGAGTAACGTTTAAAGTTATTGTCGATGTTTGGGTGCCCGCATTTTGCTGATTTCCACCACCACCACCACCGCCTTGTTGACTTGCAACTGCGGCTTGGCCATTAGATAAACCTAAAGTTCTATTTAAACTGCCTGGCTTAGTGTCTTGAACCAAAATAGAAGCTGTATCCAACAATCTGATGTAGCCATGGTTGCGCGCCCAATTTAATTTAGGCAATAAATTATTAATCACAGAAGCCATTTCGCTAATACTTCCAGGCGCTTGCCCTTGCTGCATAGATTGAGCATCACCCAAAGTCGATAACGTAGGAGAAAAGGTAAAATTAAAACTCTTTAAATATCTTTCGCTGTACTCCACAACGTGAGTTACAACTTGAATCATTTTTGGCGGCGGCTCTTGTTTTTCTTCTTCTGGCCGAACAGTGATGTTATCAATAATGTAATCACTAGCCGCTGGTTGTTTTTTTCTGTCGATGTAATCAATATTGTCTAAATTGGCTTGCCCTTTTTCACTGACCATATCCGGCAAATATAATGTTACGATATTTAAAATCCTTGTTTTTTCTGCTGGAGTATTAACAAAGCCTTCAAGACGGATATAGTCACCAATGGCTGTGATTTGTACTTCCGGATTATTAATATCACGTTCTATGTACTCAACTATTTTTTTCTTAGCTAATGGACTTAATGTCACCAAACTTGAAACATCTGGGCTACCACCTTTAAATTGACCTACGACCTGTCCAACTCTTTTCAAATCTTTAGGTAATAATACAAAACCATCGAGCACAACTTTATTATTTACAATCTTATACTCTATCCCTTCAATATCAGACAAAAGAGCTTTCATTTCACGCACAACTTTTTCAACGCCCTGATCACGAATATCTACTCTAAGCTCTAATAATATTTGTCCTGTTTCTTTATTATGAACAGTGATAATACCATTTCCAACTTTTGTTGGTAAAATTCTAAAAATATCCGTGCCTTTTATTCTTAGCATGTTGATAAGATCTGTATTTCCTTGATAACTCAGTGGCACTTCTGGAATTAAAAATTCCTCATCATGCTTAACACCAGCAATAAGATTAAGGCTGCGTCTAATTCTTCGTTTATTGGGTTCACCTTGAAGAAGTTTTACATTGACTCCACCACCTTCAACGACCTCTTCATATTGATACTTAGGAGTATTAGGAGTTGTGCTCGTATTTGAATTAGCCGCAGGAGTAGATTGCGCAAAAATATTTTGCGATAAGAAAATAAATAAAATAAGAAATACTCTAAGTTGTTTTAATAACATTATCCTTAATTGCCTGGACGGTTGAATCCAGCTCCACCATTTAAGTTTGGACGAGATGGAGAAGAAAATCCACTGGACTGCCCCAATGTCTGGTTAGTTACTTTTTCTTGAATGCGTTCAGCTGTTGAAGAGATCATGCGTGGAATAACCTTACGATCGTGTGGGTTACGCAAAAGAAAATACAAACTGCTTGGATTACTTGCGACAAGGTAAATTAAATCTTGAGCATCAGAAGCATTTACTTCAATAGTAATATCATTGTATTTTGTGTCTCCAGTTAAAGTTGTTTGCACTAGACCTCGACCTGAAGGATCTTTTTCAATAGTTCGAGGAATACTGTTATTTAAATTTACACCTGTTGCTAAAATAATAATATCTTGCATGAGTAAAACCACTTCGCGTTTTTGAGTGGCTCCTTTTCCTGTATCGACTACAGCAAAAATATCCACACGATCTCCAGGACGGATCAACTTTGCATTTGCTCGCGTACCATCCACAGGAATCGTTACAGCGCGCTTATTCGGAGAAACTTGAATAGCCATGCCTGTATCAGGGCCAGGTTCTAAAACTTTATTTTTTGTTAATGTCTGACCTTTTTTTATTGGAATTGC
>JBKBTW010000010.1:0-28015 GCA_046291245.1 Pseudobdellovibrio sp.
AGATATTGCACCAATCAAAGTTGCGGTGTTGCCGTTATCAAAAAAAGATGAGTTGGCGCTGCCAGCAAGTGCACTACGGGATCAGTTAGCAGAGGATTTTGATGTGACTTATGATGAGACGGGTTCTATTGGAAAAAGATATCGTCGTCAGGATGAGGTGGGAACGCCTTTCTGTGTGACTTATGATTTTGACTCGATCAATGATGGGGCGGTAACAGTTCGTCATCGTGATAAGATGACTCAAGATCGAGTGCGTATTAAAGAGTTAAACCAATATATTGCGCAAAAATTAAAAAATTTTAACGAGTAAAAAGAAAGGTTTAATCGTTTATGGAGACTATGAATACGAATAAAAGACCTGAAAAATTTGTTTATTACTTTGCAGCAGGGGAGGCTGAAGGTAATGCTTCGATGAAAAACAACTTGGGCGGCAAAGGTGCAAATTTAGCTGAGATGACAGCTATTGGTTTGCCAGTTCCTCCGGGATTTACAATCTCTACAGATATTTGTACGGCTTATTATGCAGAGGGAGGAAAACTTCCTGAGTGGGTAAAGCCAAGTGTTTTAGAGGCTCTGAAAAAAGTCGAAAATAAAATTGGTAAAAAATTCGGTGATGTTACAAATCCATTATTAGTGAGTGTGCGTTCAGGGGCGAGAGCTTCAATGCCAGGGATGATGGATACAATTTTAAACCTTGGTTTGAATGATCAAACAGTAGAAGGCCTTTCTCAATCATCTCAAAATCCGCGTTTTGCATGGGATTCTTACAGAAGATTTATTCAAATGTATTCAGATGTCGTCATGGGAATGAACTCATCTTTGCTCGAAGTTACCCTTGAAGACATGAAAGCTGAAAAAGGGATTCATTTAGATACTGAACTTACAACTGAGGATTTAAAAAATTTAGTTAAAAAATTTAAAGATCTTGTTCAGCAAATGACAGGGCAAAGTTTTCCAACAGACCCTTTTGAGCAGTTGTGGGGTGCTATCAGTGCAGTTTTTAAAAGTTGGAATACGGCACGTGCGATAACTTACCGAGAGTTGCATGATATACCAGCTTCGTGGGGAACGGCTGTGAATGTTCAATCTATGGTGTTTGGTAATTTAGGTGATGACTCTGCAACGGGTGTAGCATTTACGCGTGATCCAAGCACCGGCGAAAGAAAATTTTACGGGGAGTTTCTAGTCAATGCTCAAGGTGAAGATGTAGTAGCGGGCATAAGAACTCCGCAACCTATTGCATTACTCAAAGAAATCATGCCTGAGCCGTATCAAGATTTGGAAACTATTTATAAAAAATTAGAAACGTATTTCAAAGATATGCAAGATATCGAATTTACGATTGAAAAAAATAAACTTTGGATGTTGCAAACACGTAACGGTAAGCGCACTGCGAAAGCTGCATTACAGATTGCGTGTGATATGATTGATGAAAAATTAATTACTGAAGAAGAAGCTATTTTACGTTTAGATCCAGCCTCTTTGGATCAGCTTCTTCATCCGACTTTAGATCCTAAAGCACAAAAAACTTTATTAGCTAAAGGTTTGCCAGCTAGCCCTGGTGGTGTTTTTGGTCAGATTGTTTTTACTCCAGAAGATGCGGTTAGCTATAGAGAACAAGGTAAGAAAGTTATTTTAGTTCGTGTAGAAACATCACCTGAGGATATTGCAGGAATGGTAGCAGCCCAGGGTATTTTAACATCTCGGGGTGGAATGACATCTCATGCGGCTGTAGTGGCGCGAGGCATGGGAAAATGTTGTGTAGCGGGATGTTCGGATATTGACATTGATTATAAAAATGAAGTGATGCGTGTAAAAGGATATAATCTTAAAAAAGGTGACGTTATCACTTTAGATGGCGGCACTGGGGAAATTTACCTTGGTGAGGTTAAAACAATTGAACCAAAACTTGATGGTGTATTTGATCGTTTAATGAAGATTGCTGATAATGTTCGTCGCTTAAAAGTAAGAACTAATGCGGATACGCCTAAAGATGCAAAAACGGCCAGAGATTTTGGCGCAGAAGGCATTGGTTTGTGTCGAACAGAGCATATGTTTTTTGGAGCTGATCGTATTGATGCTGTTCGGGAAATGATTTTAGCTGATACGAAATCAGAACGCGAAAAAGCGCTTGATAAATTATTGCCTATGCAAAGAGAAGATTTTTATCAGCTTTTTAAAATTATGGATGGATTGCCAGTTACGATCAGATTACTTGATCCTCCTCTTCATGAGTTTTTACCGCACTCAGAAGAAGAAGTTCAGGAGCTTGCAAAGCGAATTCATTTTGATGTTAATCGTTTGCGTAGCAAAGTGCAGTCATTGCATGAGTTTAATCCTATGTTGGGGCATAGAGGTTGTCGTTTAGCTATTACTTATCCAGAGATTTACCAGATGCAATCAAGAGCTATCGCTGAAGCTGCTGCGCAGTTAACAAAAGAAGGTCATAAACTCATACCTGAGATTATGATTCCATTAATTGCAACTGCGAAAGAGCTTGAACAATTACGTGCTCAGACTGATGAAGTCGTTAAAAAAGTCCAAAAAGAAACAAACATTCAATTTGATTATTTAATTGGAACAATGATTGAGTTGCCTCGAGCAGCTGTTACGGCTCATGAGGTGGCAAAACATGCAGATTTTTTCAGTTTTGGAACAAATGATTTAACTCAGACGACTTTAGGTTTATCTCGTGATGATGCCGGTCGATTTTTAGGAAGTTACGTAAGCCAAGGTATTTTTGCAAAAGATCCTTTTGTTAGTATTGATCAGGTAGGTGTTGGGACGCTTGTTAAAACAGGTGTTGATCTTGGTCGCCAGGCTAAAGGACAACTTAAAGTTGGGGTTTGTGGCGAGCATGGTGGAGATCCAGATTCGATTGAGTTTTTTGAAAATGTAAATCTTGATTACGTCAGTTGCTCACCGTTTCGCGTGCCTATTGCACGCTTAGCTGCAGCAAAAGCTCATTTAAAACGTAAAAATAAATAATCCTTTTTTTAAATTCATAAAGCCGTAGGTACATGTTTATCTGTGGCTTTATGAGTTTAGATCTAAAGTGAACTGCCTGTAAGCGTAGCTTTTTATTTTTCTAACTTTTAAATATTATAACTATGTGTGGTTTTAAAAATACAAAAAGCAAGTCTGACTTAGGCCATCTCGCTTTTAAGGATCATCCAGATTCCGATTGACAAGAAAGGAGTCCGAATGACGAAGTTTACTAACGCGTAGTAAAGTATCGTAATTTACAGCGAGAACTTGAAGAATTCGCAAGTCCCCTTAGTAAAGCTGCTTAAAAATAGTCTTGCCAAAATGCGTTAATATTTCATCAAATTTCACAAATATCACCAGAGTTCGGGATTTCATTATTGACTCACTTTCTAGACCAAAGGACAGTTAATATATCAGTCTTTTTGTTTTAAAAGAACGGAACAAGTTTTACTTTTTAAGTTTTAAAGTGTGAGATCGAAAATTTTAAAAACAATAAGTAAAACATATAGATACATATAGAGAGCAAAGAAACAGGATCGAGTAAGGGGAGTTGCGCTTTGAGAATTAAAAAACTTGAACTCATTGGCTTTAAATCATTTAAAGATCGTACAGTTATTCAATTTGATGCGGGTATTACGGGTATCGTAGGCCCTAACGGCTGCGGTAAATCAAATATCGTTGATGCTTTGATGTGGGTCATGGGCGATCAGTCAGCGAAGGATTTACGTGCTTCTCAAATGACTGACGTTATTTTCGCAGGCGCAGAAAACTATGCTCCACTTGGAATGTGTGAAGTTTCATTGACACTTGAAAATGATGGTGGTCCTTTTCCGGCCAAATATTTAAAACATTCAGAGATTATGGTGACTCGTCGTTTACATAGAAACGGTGAAGGTGAATACTTTATCAATAAAGAAGCGGCCCGTTTAAAAGACGTGCAAGAGATCTTTATGGATACAGGGGCAGGAAGTAAAGGGTTTTCGATTATCGCTCAAGGGATGATTGGTAAGATCATCACATCTAAGCCTGAAGATCGTCGTATGTTAATTGAAGAGGCTGCGGGTATTACAAAGTTTAAAGCTCGTAAAAAAGAATCTCAAAGAAAACTTCAATCGACAGATCAAAACTTAGTGCGTTTGCAAGATATCATTGGCGAGCTTAAACGCCAAATTGATAGTCTTCAAAGGCAAGCTCAAAGAGCTGAGAGATATAAAAACATTAAATCACAGATCGAAGATTTAGAGCTTTGGTTGGCTTCAGCTCAGTATGTAAGTTTAAAACAAGCAGCTGATGAGGCTCAAAGAATTTTTGATGAAGCCCAATCTTTAGAAGTTGGCAGTGAGGCTGATTTAGCGGCTATGCAGTCTGAGCTAGAAACGCTTAAACTTTCTGTGTTGGAGCAAGAAAAAGCTGTCGAAGATAAGCAGCAAATGTACTACAATCAGCAAGCTTCAGTGCAAAAGAAAGAATTAGAAATTCAGGAGTTACGTTTTAATTTAGAGCAAGCTAAACGCAATGAGCAGATGACAGGTTCAATTTTAAGCGAGCAACAAGCTCGTTTTGATTTGCTCTCGCGTGATCTAGAAAACTTACAAGCGCAAGCTGATGAGTTAAAATCTGAATCTGAATATTTAGCCGAAGAGTCTTTAAATAAGGCCAACGCTTTCGGTGAAAATCAAAAACGTTACACTCAAATTGATGAAGAATTAACAGTTAAACGCCGAGAAGCTTTTGCTCAAGGACAAACTGAGTCTGCATTGGATGCAAAGTTAAACTCATTTAGTGGCCAAAGATCAGAAGTTGCTGATCGTTTAGCGGATGAAGAAATTAAACTTAATGAGTTGCGTGAAACTCAACATGACTTTGAGTCACGCCGTCGTAAAGTTTCTAACGAGTTAGATCAACAACGTCAGTTGCAATTAGATCTTTCAAGTGATGTTGAGTCCTTCGAGGCGAATAAAAAAATATTAACTGAGTTGGTTCAAACCAAACAAATCGAAGTGCAAGAGTTTAAAGATAATTTAAATGAAGTGGCTTCAAGATTGTACGGCTTAGAAAATCTTCACTCAAATTTCGAAGGTTTTGAAGAGGGTGTGAAACAAGTTATGCTTTGGTCAAAAGCAAAAGCAACTGAAATGCACGCCGATGGCAATGTTTCTGAAACATTTTATCCTGTAAGTGAAGTTATTGAAGTGCCAACAGATTATGAAGTGGCTATGGAAGCAGCTTTGGGAACAAAACTTCAGATGTTGTTATCTGATAAAAAAGAAACAGCATTAGAAGCTGTAGACTACTTAAAATCAAACAACACAGGGCGTTCTAGTTTTTACGCTGGTCAAGGTGAAAAATTAGCTGGCCCTCAAGGAAACCCAGAGAGTGAATCTGGAGTGTTGGGATTATTGAATAAAGTTGTTAAGTCAAATGAAACATTTTCAGCTTCAGTTGAAAATATTTTGTCAGGCGTAGCGATTGTAGATTCTATTCGTACAGCTTTAGCATTAAGACCGAATTATGCGGGTTGGACATTTGTAACTCCGGATGGAGACACATTGTCGGCAGATGGGGTTTTAACTGGTGGATCGAAAGATTCAGCGGAGTCTGGTGTGCTGAAACGCCGCCGTGAAATTAAAGAGTTAACAGATAAAAAAAATGAATGGGCAGGTAAACTTGCCTTAGCAACAGCAGCACTTAAAAAAACAGAAGAGCAGTTAGCTAATGTCATGAATGATTTCGAAGGCGCTCAAAAACGTCGTATAGAGCAAGAAATCAAAGTGGCGGAGTTGCGTAAAGATTTAGAGCGTGCTGATAATGAGTTGGCTCAGTCAGTAAATGCAGTTGAACGCCAAGATAAAGAAGTTCGTCGTTTAACTGAACAGTTAAATTTGTTAGATGAAAAAATATCAGAAATGAGTTCATCTTTAGAAACTTTAAGAACTCATAAAGTTGAATTAGAAACATCTATTCAAGATTTGTCTTCTGAGTATGAATCAATGAAAGATGGTTTTGAGGCGCAGCAAGCGGAAGTGACTGATTTACAAATTAGATCTGCTTCTAAATCGCAAGAGTATCAAGGTCTTTTGCGCCAATTAGAAATGGTGTCTAAGCAAGTAAATGAGCTTTCACATCAAGTTGCACGTATGTCAGAAGAGGCTGAGGGATATAACTCTCAAATGACTGAAGGGTCATATGCTTTAGAGCAAGCTAAAATTGATTTTGAGAGAATGGTTGCTGATGTAGAAGCTAGACGCTTGGAGATGGCACAGTTTAAAAATCAATTTGAATTAGAAACAGCTCATATTAGAGACTTAGAAAGTAGAGTGAATCAATCACAGCGAGAGCGCAATGAGCGTATGAATCGCATGAATGAGTCACAATTAAAACTAGAGCAAGCTAAGATGAAGGAGCAAAACTTAATCGAACAAACTCGTGAAAAGTATATGCTTCATTTGCCAGATGTTATTGAAAAATATGCAAATCATGAAGGTGATCCAATCAAAGCTGATAGCGATCTTAAAGATTTAAGAGAAAAATTGGCTAAAATAGGCGAAGTTAATCTTTCAGCCATTGCTGAGTATTCTGAAACTCAAGAGCGTTATGATTTTTTGACTAAACAGCATAACGATTTAACAGAAGCTAAAGAGCAGTTACGTAAAGTGATTGATCGTATTAATAAAATCTGTTCAAAACGTTTTAAAGAAACATTTGATCTTGTGAATGAAAGATTTCAGAAAGTGTTTCCAGTTCTATTCGGAGGTGGAGAAGCTATGCTTCAAATCGTAGAAGATGAAGAAAAAGGCGAAATGGGTATTGAAATCATCGCTCGCCCTCCGGGTAAGAAAATGACAACTGTTTCATTGATGTCGGGTGGAGAGAAAGCGTTAACAGCTGTGGCGCTGGTGTTTTCGATATTCTTGGTTAAGCCGTCCCCGTACTGTTTGCTGGATGAGGTTGATGCTCCACTTGATGATGCCAATGTTTTCCGTTTCAATGATCTTGTCCGTGAAATGGCAAAGCGTTCGCAAATTATCGTCGTAACTCATAATAAGCATACGATGGAAGTGGCTCAAAAGCTTTATGGCGTGACAATGCAAGAGCGTGGAGTTTCCACAATGGTGTCAGTGAGTTTGTCTGACATTAAGTAAAATTTTACGAATACCAATTCGATAGAAATTTAGTTTGTGATTAAGTGAAAAGAAAAAGAGATCTTATAATGATCTCTTTTTCTTTTTTACTTTAATGTCATGTTTTTTGGCATTTAAATGCATCTAAACCTTGCAGCTTTATCTGACAACCCATCTCAGTATTTGCTTAATAGGGGTGATTGTTCTATTGTTCGCCCTATGTCAAATTCACATGCTCAACAGTTAGATATTTTATTAATAGTTATTGGTATTTTGTTTTTATCTATTTTTATACCCGTTGTTGTTTCAGTTATAAGAAAAAACAAAAAGAAAATTGAAACAACATCATCAGCAGATCAAGCTCGTTTAGAGAGTCCTCAAGAACCTTTAAATATTTCGAAATCTGATTTACCATTTAAAGATCATACAAAAAAATTAGAAAACAAATCTGTTCCTGTTCAAGAGTCTTCAGATCTTAAAAGGACTGAGTCAGTGCCTCAAAAGTATAAATCAAATGTTGAGGGCAATGCTAAACTCATAGAAGCGGATACGTCACAATCTGATTTTGACTCTAATGCTACAATTGACAAAGCTTTACTTAAAACAAAAGAAAGTTTTTTTGGTCGTATTAAAAATGCTTTTTCAAATACTGATAAGAAAAAAGTTTTAGAAGATATCGAAGAGGTTCTTTACACAAGTGATCTTGGTCCTCAAACGGTAGAGCAATTATTAGAAAAAGTAAATAAAGTGCTTTCCTCATCGGAGATGGCTGATGTAGCTAAAGTGAAATCAGCCCTCGCAAGTGAGATGCAGGAGATATTACTAGATGTTCATGAGTCGCAAAAAAATGCAAAATTAGTGTCTGATTTGCTTCCGCGCAGGGAAGAAGGTCCTGTTGTGTTAATGGTTGTGGGTGTAAATGGAGCGGGAAAAACAACATCTATTGGTAAAATTACGGCGCAATTAGCTCAGCAAGGCTATAAGGTTTTAGTAGCAGCAGGTGATACTTTCAGAGCGGCTGCGGGTGGGCAGTTAAAAGTTTGGACGGATAGAGCTCAATCTGCTCAAGGGCATGTGGAAATTTTTTGGCCAAATCAAGTAACAGATCCAGCAGCTGTAGCCTTTGATGCTGTTAATAAGGGTAAAGCTCAGAAGTTTGACTATATTATTTTAGACACTGCAGGAAGGCTTCACACACAAGGGCACTTGATGGATGAACTTAAAAAGGTAAAAAGAGTGATGTCTAAAGTTATACCTGAAGCGCCTCATGAAACTTGGATTGTTTTAGATGCAAACTCAGGGCAAAACGCCTTAAATCAGGCCGTTGAGTTTAACAAAGCGCTCGAAATATCAGGAGTGGTGTTAACTAAAATGGACGGCACTGCTAAGGGCGGTGTTGCTTTGGGAGTTGTTAATCAATTGAGTAAACCGATCCGATTAGTCGGTTTAGGTGAAAAAATCGGGGATTTGAAAATTTTTGAACCAAAAGAGTATATTCAATCTATATTAGATTAAAGATTGCGTTCACGGTGTTAATATATTTAGGATTAGAGTTGTGACTGGGCTAAATATATTGATAGGTGAGTGTTATGTTTATTAAATTTTTAGCGAGTGCTTTATTTATTGTCCAACTGAGTGTTGGGGCGCTAGCCAAAGCTCAAGAAAAAGTAACTAAACCTCCAGTTATTGATTTAACTGTTTTACAAAATCAAATTAAAGAGTGCTCGATTAATTTAGATCATATAAAGAAAGTGAAAAACTTAAATGATTTATATAAATCCATAGATCGTGAGTATTTATTATTGTCTGAGAAAACACTTGAGCGTGAAGTTTTGTATAAAATTCGATCAGACACTTATAAGCTTAAAGTGTTAAATGACGTTATTTCTATTTATAAAGTAGGAGAAGAGGATCGCTTAGAACCAATTAATATTGATGCGAAGCGAAAATCAAGCCAAGTTAAAACTGTTAAAGGTCAGGTGAAGCAGTTTACTCTCAATGCTAAGGTTGATGAAGATTGGGCTGAGTACTTTGAGCAGCGAGAGTCAGGGTATAGTCTTGAGTATAGTATAAGAAACAGTAAAATCAGTGCATTAAAGATTACGAATTCAAAAAATAAGCATGTGCTTGATTGCCGCTTAAAAACTGATGCAGAGGTCTGTAACTGTTTAACTTCAGAACAAAAAAAGAATACACAAAATCAACCGCAAAATAGCTTGCATGAGTCACTTTAAGCTTTATACTTACATATGTAAGTCATTGTTTATTTTGGAATTTTTTAATTTCGGAGACAAAAGGCTGTAAAGAAAAGTAAGAAGTGTATAACAACGATTTATTTAACTTAAGAGAAGATTTTTCTCGAAGTGAAGATAAAGTGAATTGCATCATAGTTTAGGATTCAAAGTGAACACAGAAACTGTAAACGAAGCTAAAGTTGAGGCTCTTGATAAAGCTGAAAACTTAAAAACATTAGATGCTCAATTAAAGAAGACATTCGATTTTAGAATCGCAGGTGTCTCTTATAAAATAAAATCTTCTCATGATGAGCAAACAATTCAGCAATTAGTTCAGTATGTTAATAGCAAAGTTATGGAAGCTATGAAAATCACAAAAAATTCTTCTTTTCAAAATGCAGCTGTTTTAGCCTCGCTTAACATTGCAGAAGAAATGCTTTTGTTAAAACGTAAAGCTCAAAATGAGTTAGACAAGCTAGAATCTAAAGCCATTAAGCTTGTTAACGAAATAGAAAATACTAAAACAAACAAAACTTTTTAAAAATACGTGATGTTGATTGCTTATTTTTATTGTTTTTTGTGTTGAGGTATTCTGGTGTCAGATAATATTAGATCTTTGAAAGAACATCTTCGTAAAGAAGTTAGAGTTAAGACATTGTCATTTAGTGATGATGTTTTGCTGACCTTTTCTTCAAAGATCCAAGATCGCATCATTAAATTCGTTTCAAATTACGGTTTGCAAAAATGGGGTGTGTTTTCATTTTTGAAATCTGAACCTCAGATCAAATTTCAAGAAATAGCTCAAATTAAATGTTGTTACCCGAAAGTTCATGGACTTGATTTAAGTTTTTATGAAGAGCCTTTGAACTGGCAGACTTCATCCATCAACATACGAGAGCCTTCAGATGGCCTTAAGATTCACAATAAAGACGACATGTTCGGAATTTTTGTGCCAGCCTTGGCTTTTAGCGATACGGGTGTTCGCTTGGGTAGAGGGCAAGGTTTTTATGACCGTTTTTTGGCTGATTATAAAGGCTTAAAGATAGGTTTAAGTTATCAAACCAATATTTTAAATCATATACCTCATGAACAGCATGATGTTGTCATGGATTATATCATAACAGAAGAACAAGTATTAAAAGTTAACCCTGAAAAACCAATGGCAGATCAATGCTTAGGTTCAGGATTTCAAAAGACAGGAGACAATTAGATAATGGAGTTAGTTATATCCGCCGTTATTGGATTATTATTAGGTGCATTTGTGGTGTTTGCGGTTATTCGTATTCGTGAGCAGAACACAAAAAAAACAGCTCAATCTGAAGCTGAAAAAATCATTAACAAGGCTAAATCAGAAGCAGCTAAGTTAAAAAAAGATTCTGAAAATAAGGCAAAAGATTTTGAAACGAAAGCTCGTAAGAACGTTGAAAGTGAAATCAACAAACAAAAAGCCCAGTTGAAAAATAAAGAGTCTCAACTTGAAAGACGTTTGAAGGAAATCGAAGACCAACACAAACAACGTCAAGAAGACAATGATAAATTCGCTCAAGGTTTAAAAGATCGCCAAGAAAGAATAGCGATATCTGAATCTAGACTTCGTGAGTTGGAAAGAACGACTCAAGAGCAAATTGATTTCGTTCAAAAGAAGCTTGAAAACATTGCGGGAATGTCACAAGAACAGGCTAAGCGAGAGCTTTTTCAAGTTCTAGAAGAGGCTGCAAAAAAAGAAGCTGCAACTAAAATTGCAGAAATTGAAGAACAAGCCTTGAAAGAATCAGAGAAGAAAACACGAAATATTTTAGCGAGAGCTTTAGCGCGTTTTGCCTCTGAGTACACATCCGAGCGTACGGTCTCTGTCATGAGTTTAACTTCGGATGAGATGAAGGGTAAAATCATTGGTCGCGAAGGTCGTAATATTAGAACATTGGAGGCTCTTTGTGGAGTTGATTTGATCGTTGATGACACGCCTGAAACTATTGTTATTTCAGGATTCGATCCAGTTCGTAGGGAGTTAGCTCGTCGTACGATAGATAAACTTATGGAAGATGGCCGCGTTCATCCAGCACGTATAGAAGAGGTTGTTGAAAAACAACGTGTTGAACTTCAAAAATCAATGAAAGAAGAAGGCGATAAAGTTGTCGTAGAGTTAGGTTTAACAGGTATGCATGGTGAGCTTGTTAAATATATTGGAGCGTTGAAATACAGAAATATTCATGCGCAAAATGCCTTGAATCACGCTTTAGAAGTAGCTCATATATCTGGGTTATTAGCTTCGGAGTTGGGTTACAGTGTGAAGTTAGCTAAGCGCGCAGGTGTTTTGCATGGTATCGGGTTAGCAGCTGATCACTCAATGGAAGGAAGTTATGCTGCTGTAGGAGCAGAGATAGCGAAAAAATTTGGTGAGTCTGAAGAAGTTTGCCATGCGATTGCAGCTCATAATGATGATAAACACACGTCTATTTTAGCTTGGATTGTATGCGCAGCGAATATTTTATCAAATTCACGACCTGGTGCTCGTAGACCGCAAATGGATAATTTTATAAATCGTCTTAAAGATTTAGAAAGTATCTCAAACTCTTTTGATGGCGTGGTTAAATCCGTAGCGGTGCAAGCTGGCCGTGAGGTTCGCGTATTGGTTGAGAGTTCTCGTGTAACAGACGATCAATCAGTGATGTTGACTCGAGATATCGTGAAAAAAATTGAACGTGAAATGCCTCATGCAGGTGGCGTGAAAGTCACTGTGGTTCGAGAGTCTCGTGCTGTTGAAATCGCGAGGTAATCGATCATGAGTACTTCGCATTCGTTTTTACCTCCAGAGGAGCAATTAGAAATCATCAAGCATGGTGCTGTGGATTTTATTTCAGAGGCAGATTTTTTAAAAAAGCTTAAAAAAAGTCATGCAAAAAAAACACCTCTGAAAATCAAATTAGGAGCTGATCCTAATAGGCCAGATATTCATTTAGGTCATACTGTTGTTATTAATAAACTTAAAGTTCTTCAGGATTTAGGGCATCAGGTTCAGTTTCTCATCGGTGATTTTACTGCGCTTATTGGTGATCCTACGGGTAAAAACACTACACGTCCGATTTTATCCCGTGAAGAGATTGATCAAAATGCTAAATCTTATGCGGAACAAATCTTTAAAATTTTAGATCCTGATAAAACCGAGATTGTTTATAATTCTGCTTGGTTATTGAAATTAACTTCAATAGATTTTATTAAGTTATCAGCACAGTACACGGTGGCCCGTATGTTAGAACGTGATGACTTTACTAAACGTTACAAATCAGGAACTCCGATTTCAATTCACGAGTTTTTATATCCTTTATGCCAAGGGTATGATTCCGTTGCTTTAAAATCTGATTTAGAACTCGGTGGAACGGATCAGAAATTCAATTTACTTGTTGGGCGAGATTTACAACATGCTTATGGACAAGAGCAGCAATGTATTCTAACGATGCCAATTTTAGAAGGTTTAGATGGTGTTAATAAAATGTCTAAATCTTTAGATAATTATATTGGTGTTAATGAGTCTCCTAAAGATATGTTTGGTAAAACAATGCGAGTATCTGATGAGCTGATGTTTAGATACTATGAGCTTTTAACTGATATGAAACCTCAAGATGTAACCAAGCTTAAAGAAGAAGTTAAAAGCGGAGCTAAACATCCGCGTGATGTTAAGGTTAATTTAGCTAAATTTTTAGTAACGCGATTTCACTCACAAGCTTCAGCACAAGCGGCAGAAGATGAGTTTAACCGTATTTTTGTTGATAAAGGTTTACCTGATCAGATTGATGAGTTTAAAGTTAAAGCTCAAAACATAGGGCTTGTGCAGCTTATGACACAAGCTGGACTGACGTCATCTAATGGTGAGGCCACAAGGCTGATTCAAGGTGGTGGTGTAAGTCTGGATCAAGAAAAGGTGAGTGATCCGAAGCTTAAAATTGATCTTAAATCACAAATGAAATTTGTTTTAAGAGCCGGTAAGAAAAAATTTATTAAAATTGTTGTGGAATAATGAGGTGATGATCTTATGAAAATAAAATTTGTACCTACGGGTGTAGAAATACCGGTAGATCCCTCTAAAAGCCTTTTGCAGTTAGCAACGGAAAACGGTGTTAAAATCAAGTCAATTTGTAATGGTGTACCTTCATGCACAGAGTGCCGAGTAAAGATAGTGGAAGGAAGTCATTGTATTCCTGAACCTACGAAAGCAGAGCTTAATCTGATTGGAACAAGTTATTACTTGGATGGAAGACGTTTGAGCTGTCAGGTGAGGTGTTTTGGGTCTGTTACGGTGGATATAACGGAGCAACTGAATAAAACAGACACTCAGAAAAAAGTTAAAGGTGTAAGAGTAAAGGATCAAAAAGATATTCATGCTAAACAAGATACAATGATTTTAACAGAAAAGAAGTCCCAAGAAAAAAATGATAATTCGGATAAAGGGTAATATTTATGAATATTCAAGTTTTTGAAATAACAGTTCCACAGTTTATCTTAACTTTAAATGCTTTAAATAATATTTTAGATAAAGCAATCAAATATGCGGAAGACAAAAAAGTTCAACCTTCAATTTTAACTAATTTAAGATTGGCCCCAGACATGTTTCCTTTTTATAAACAAATACAAATTGCGACAGATTCTGCAAAAGGTTGTGTGGCTAGGCTTACAGGTATAAATTCACCCGTATTTGAAGATAAAGAGCAAAATTTAAATGAACTTAAAGAACGTATTCAGATGACTTTAAATTACTTAGAGGGAATAAAACCAGAGCAATTTAATGGTTATGAAACTAAAAAAATTGAGCTTCCCTGGGTACCAGGGAAGTATCTTTCTGGAAATGACTATTTAGTTCAACATGCACTGCCAAATTTTTATTTTCATGCGACAACGGCGTATGCACTACTGAGATCAAATGGCCTTGATTTGAGTAAAGGCGATTTCTTAGGAAAGCAGAACTGGAAAAATAAATGAGCTATTTTTAATAGTGCATTTATTTTTATAAGAAACTTAATAAATACGGATTTATCCACCAGTTACTTGAGCCTCATAGTTCTCGATGGCAGCTTTTAGGTTATTATACTTTTTAGGACTATTTTTTAAAGAGTTAAGCAGTTCTTTGTAACTGTTGATGTTTTGGGAGTTGATGACTCTTCCGACTAACTCAGAAGCTTTGTCACTTGTTAAAATGGCACCATTGACTAGAGTATCTTGGTAGAAGTGGTCAACAGATTGTCCGTAACCATCGTTTTGGTATTTTTGCAAAACTCGCATGGATTTTTCTAATATGAGAGGGTCAGACGGGTTATTAGAGAGTCCTTGAACAACGGCTTGGATAAGTTGCTCAGAACTTGGCCGATCAAGGATTAAAGCTAATACTTCGGATTGCAAAAATCCATCGGGCTCAAGCATGGCTTCTTTGAGAATAGTGTCCGTCATAGAGTTTAAGTTTTTAGTTTCAGGTTTTGTGATCTGATTTCTCCATGCATCGTAAATACTGATTTCATAAATCTTAGGGTCGGTATTAGGAAAATCACATTCACTTGAGGCTAGGCAAGCTTTGAGTCTGCGAGTTTCTTCCAAAATTTCTTTAGTTTTATGGCTTACATCTTTTTCATTTTGGTAATGAGCTAAAGCTACAGCACGAGCTTGAGTTGTAGGATCTTCAGCTATGGCCCTAGTTGCCTCAGTTTCATTTTTTTGAGCAGATTTAGAGTTATTATTTTGTTTTGAAGATATAGTGGTATTTTTCTCTTCTGTATTGTTTTTTAATATTTTATAATATGTATAGGTTAATGCCAGTGTAGCACAAAGAGTTACTAGTTTTTTGTTTTTCATGTTGAATCTCACTTTTAAAATCGACGTTTCATTTTTATCGTTATTATAAATTCAGCATAAAACTTTGTATTTTATGCTGAATTCGATACTTATCATTCTTTAATTAAATTTTAGATTTTTTTAGCCCAAGTTTCTAAAGTGTCATCTGGAAGTAATGCTCCAGCGTAAATGTAACCTTTTTTGTTTTTGTAAGTTACAAGGTAATATATTTTATTGATATCACCAAAAACTGCTACACCTTCAACAACTAACTTTGTTCCTTTAGGAATATTTTGTAAAAGAGTACTTGCATCTGTTGAGCCCACAACTGTTCTTTGATTTATACCTACGCTATTGGTTACTTGCACAGTGTCGTTTACGCGAGCTAAAGTTGTAGCAGAAGCTTTGCTTGATGTAATCTCAACACCCCAATCAGAAGCTGTCGTTAAATCACCGGCAAAAATAAAACCTTCAATGTTATTATGTATAATTTTATAATAACGATCGCCACTTAGCTCTCGAACTTCAAAATCTCTCACTGTGTACGCTTTACCCGTAGAAGCCACACCTAATGTACCCCCGCCTGGTGTGTTTCTGATGTTGATATTTTTCTTAAGATAAATAGCTTGTCCAACTGTAACTAACTTTGAATCTAAATTTTTACATATGACATGTCTATCTAAGTCTTTTTGTTGGTATTTTTTTGCTATATCTGGAGTGATCTTCACTTCGTCCGCTTTCTCACACATGCGATCACGTTGATCAGTTACACATGAGAGAGTAGTTCCATTGAGAACACATGATTTTGTATCTAAACTGTAAAGTTGATTTTCAATCAAGGTATTAGAATCTGGTTGTGATGTAGAACTACAGTTCTCTTTATTTTCAAGTAAACAAGAAGCTGGTATTCTTGTTTTGTGAGCCATATCGTTAACTGAACCCACCCATTTTCTTTGAGTTAATATATTATAAAAGTTCTTATCGTTTGCAGCCCAAGAATCATTAGGGTTTGTCCAACGACATCCTTTTGCTCCTCCGCCGTTGTATTGAGCCCAAGCAGCACGCGTGCGCGCTTGCCAATAATTTCCTGCGGACTTAACGCAGCTTAGAGTGTCGGCTTTTTGCCATGCTGTATACAAAATGTCCATAGCATATGTGGCATGTGTTATAATATTCCAAGCTGTACCATTTGATACAGCTGGAAAGTGTGCACGATCATCAATTTGCATTAAACCGTGTCCGTGACCGTAATCACCACGCATCATTTTTAAAACGCCATCAGTGGTTTTGCGATAATGACTCCAGTAACTTTCATGAGCTGCTGTGGCAAGCACAGCTTCTGTCCAAGAGGCTTTTTCAGTTGCTGTGGCAGAAGCTTTACGTTTATTAAAATAGATTTCTGATAACTCTTTTAATAAAGCATAAGTTTCAGTGAGGTAACGTTTTCTCTCTTCCGTACGGCTTAATGTAGAGCTGTCTTGAAAAATAATTGGCGTCAAATTACTCAAGATATATTTATCTTCCCCAAATGAACTAGCTGCACACACTTGAGGTGCTCGCCCGTAGTTCCACTCGCCACCTTCACGATTAACACATTTGTAATAATCTGGAGTGCTTGCTGCTTGAAGTGTTGCGGGAAATGTTGAAACTAATAATGAAATTGCAGTTAATGTTTTGACTAGGATTGCTTTTTTGTTTTGTGTACGTATGTTTTTCATGACGTACTCATCGAGCTAGACCTAGACCAACTTTAGGCTAGGTCTAGCTTTTTTTTATCTTTTTCAAAATCTTAAAAAACTGTCAATTTATTTGCTATTTTTAAGTTAAATTAATGAACAAATTATTGAATTCCAACAGATTTTTGTGATTTTTTACTCTGTTGACTTGATCCTCCACCGTCGTGACGAGGTGGTTTAGGTATTTCAATGCATGAAGAAGGCACCGTTAAAGGTGCCCAGATTCAATTTATATTTTATCAGCAAGTACTTTGATAAGTATAGATTTTTCTTGTATTGCTATCAGATACATTGATGTTAGCAGCTACAGTGTTATTAGCAGGGTGTAGAATTTGGCCAAGCACGCGATCAGTTGTTGTTCTGTGATAGTATTCAACAAATAAAGCTAAACCAGGAGATGGTGCAATAGTTTTAGCAAAATATGCAATAGCTAATACAGTTTCAATACTTGAGTATGGAGTATATCCTTCTGGAGCTCTTTCATGTGCATATTCAGATTCATTTAAGTTGTGGCAAAATTGCTCTACACCTTTTGAACTTGTTAAGTTTTTATTTGAGATAGCTAAAATACTACGATCAGTTACATAAGCTCCAGCTATTACGGTAAAGTCATAAACGTTGAAGTTCTCTTCGCCACCAATGAGAAGGAAAGATGCTTGAAATTCAGGTATTTCAGTGGCCGCGTTTGTATACGTAGAAAAGTTTAATGTTGTTAAAGTCAGAATTATTGTAAATAGGTTTTTCATATACGTCCTTTTGTTATTTTTTTAATGAAAGAACAATTAAAGGAGTTAGTAAATAGCGACAACAGTATTTAAAGAAATTCATAGATTTTTTTTAAATATATGACTATTTTTGAATGATTTTTTTCTAAATCAGTTATTTATTTAAAAAATCAAAAACTGGTGATGGCAAAATAGGATAATATTTAAAATGTGTGATTATAAGTGAATTAACTTTATCAAAAATAGTTATTTAGTAAATACTTTATAAGGAAAAAAATACAAAACTTAAATATTGATTAAGATAAAAAAAAGACAGCTATAAAGCTGTCTTTTTTGGTTTTTAATTTTAGTAAGAACTGTTTCTAGATCTTGATGAGCGTTCTCCACCTCGTGAAGCACCTCTTCCAGAGCTATCTCCACGTCCAGATCCACCGCCTCTGCCGCCGCGTAGACCGCGAGATTCGCCGCCGCTACCTTGGCTAGGTTTGTTAAATCCCCAAGATCTTTCGCCTCTTCTCTCAGAGCGAGCTTCAGTGCTGCTTACATTGCGGTCAAATCTATTTCCTCTGTTATCATCACTCTCGCCACGTGATTCATAACCATTTGAGTTGCGTGATCGCGTGCTATGGTCATCACGTTCACTGCCGCGATCACGTCTTTGACCACCGAAGCCACCACCACGTGAGCGATCACCACCACCATTGCGACCAAAGCGGCCACCACTACCACCACCACGTCTTTCATCACGGCCACCGCCCTCATAACGACGACCTTCACCACGACCGTCATCAGAACGTTCGCGTAACTCTAGAGAACGAGGTTGTTTCATTCTGAGTTCTTCACCTTGACCAAAATAATCGATGGCTTTAGCAAGCCAGTGTTTAGTTTCAGCAGAAAGATCTTTTAAAGTGGAATCTTCAATACTTGCAATAGCTTTTTCAAATTTAAGGATATCACTTTCGCGCGTGTTGCGTTTAACCATTTCCTTAAGCCAAGTCATTTTTTGATTAACTTGAACTTCTTCAACTAAAGGAATTCTTAAGTTTTTAAATTTATTTCCTAAAGCTCTCTCAAAGCGGACGAGCTTAGAGCTTTCTTTAGGTTTAACCATTGTCCATACAGTACCAGTTTTACCAGCACGCGCTGTACGGCCAATACGGTGAGTGTACGTTTCTACGTCCCATGGGATTTCGAAGTTCACAACGTGAGTCAGATCTTGAATATCCAAACCACGAGCAGCAACATCTGTTGCCACTAATATTTTTGTGCGTTTAGACTTCATTCTTTCGATAGTTCTTGTTCTGTCTGCTTGCACTTTATCGCCATGAAGACTGTCAACATCCAAGCCAAGATTTCTTAATTTAATCTCTAAATCAGCAACTTGTTTCTTAGTTGTGGCAAAGATGATTCCATAAAAATCTTGTGTGTTTTTGATAAGTAAAGATAAAGCATCTTCTTTGTCTTCTTCAAATATTACGCAAGCATAAGAATCAACTAAAGTTTTTTCCGAGTGCGTATTTAAAGTCACTTCGTGAGCGTCTTTTAAATATTTATTGGCTAAATTTCTGATTTGTTTAGACATTGTTGCAGAAAACAACCATGTTTTTAAATCTTGTTTAGCTGTCGCTTTCCAAATTGTTTCCAAAGCTTCTTCAAAACCAAATGAAAGCATTTCATCGGCTTCATCAAGCACCAAATATTTAACTTCAGACAGATCAACGATATCTTGATCCATGAGATCAACCAAGCGACCTGGTGTGCTCACTAAAATCTCTGGATTGTTTTTAATAGCTCTAATTTGTTTGTCATATGATTCGCCACCAACAACTGTTGCTACTTTAAGTTTTTTAAACTCGCCAAAACTTTTTAAATTGATAGCCACTTGTTGAGCTAATTCACGAGTCGGGCAGAGAACTAAAGTCTGTAAACCTTCTCCAGCTGTAATTTTTTCTGCAACCGGTAAGCCAAATGCTGCAGTTTTTCCTGTTCCAGTTTTAGCTAAAGCAACAATGTCTGTTTCATTTTCTAATAAAAACGGAATACATGCTTTTTGTACAGGTGTGGCTTTTGTAAATTTAAGTTTTACCAATGCTTTTTGAATTTCTTCAGAGAGCGCAAAATTTAAAAATTCATTTTCAGGCTCGCTAGTTATTGCTTCAGGAGCTTCATCTGTATCGGCGGTTCTTTTTGTCGCCATTGCTTGTTCGATTTGTTCAGATTGTTCGATAACAGTCTCTTGACTATTCTCTTGAGAGATATTGTTTGAGTTCACGGTTTTTCCTTGTTTGTTATGAGGGCGAAGAGTCTCATTGCCTATAAAAACAGTAAAGTGATATATGAGGTTCTGCCCATAAATCACGTTTAAGCTCCATAAGAATGAAAAATGTCTAGGACCGTATAGTTTATAAACGCTAGAATAGGCGTCTATCTTATTTTATACGTTGAAACTTGAACCGCAACCACAATTTTTAGTGGCATTCGGATTATTGAAAACAAAGCCTTTACCATTTAGTCCGCCAGAGTAATCCAGCGTCATCCCAATTAAATACAGCATACTTTGACCATCAACGACGAGTTTTTGTCCATTTGATTCAAAGACTTGGTCGCCCTCTTTAGCTTCCGTCTCGTAATCAGCACTGAAACCCATCTTGTAAGATAGTCCTGAACATCCGCCCTTTTTGACCTCAACTCGTAGGGCCGCCGTTTCTGGTTGTCCTTCTTCGGTTTTTAGCGAAGCTAATCTGGCTGCTGCAGTTTCTGATATCTGAATCATGAAGTCATTATAACAAAAGATAAGGTTTTTGGCTAGTCTTAGTTTTTTAAAGTTTTGAGATTGCTGTTTAAACTATTAGAATTGATATATGAGCAGAAAAAAACAGCTAGAACCCTATTTTTATCCCTATTTTACAAAAAACCTTAAAAAGCCCTATTTTAAGGCTAAGGCATATGATGCAGTTATTAAAGACAGTGAGGGTAAGATCTATTTTCAGATGAGTAGAGTCAAAGCTCCTGATCATTGGTCGCAAACAGCTGTTGATATCGCAGCAAGCAAGTATTTTCGTAAAAGCATTAAAAAGGAAAATACAATTTTTAATTTAGTCGATAGAGTTGTTGCAGGACTTAAAACGGCAGCTCTTACATCTCAGATATTTAACTCTAAATCAGAAATACAAAATTTTTTAAATGAAATTGAATTTCATCTTTTGAATCAATCGGCGGCTTTTAACTCTCCTGTGTGGTTTAACTGCGGTTTGTATGAAACTTATAAATTATCTTCGCTAAGTGAGCATTATGTTTGGGATAAAAAAAAGAATAAGGTTATTAAAACTGATGATGCTTTAAAGAACCCACAATGTTCTGCGTGCTTTATTCAATCTGTGGAGGATAATTTAGAGTCTATTTTTGATCTTGTTAAAACCGAAGCTAAGCTTTTTAAATACGGATCTGGATCTGGAACAAATTTTTCCCGTTTGCGAAGCAAGTATGAGAGTTTAAATTCAGGTGGAACTAGTTCTGGCTTGATTTCGTTTTTAGAGATACTCGATAAATCAGCAGGGGCTATTAAGTCAGGCGGAACAACTCGTCGAGCTGCTAAAATGGTTTGTTTGGATGTGGATCATCCAGAAATCTTAGACTTTATTTCTTGGAAAAAAAGAGAAGAAGACAAAGCGAAAGCTTTAATATCTTGTGGATACTCATCGTCTTTAGATGGTGAGGCTTATCATACAATCTCTGGACAAAATGCAAATAACTCTGTTCGCTTATCAGACAAATTTATGCAAGCACTTGAAAAAAACGAACTCTGGTCTTTGCGCTCACGCGTAACAAATAAAACTTTAAAAAAAATTCTAGCACAAGATTTATGGTTGGAGATTTGTAAAGCAGCTTGGGCATGTGCAGATCCAGGAGTACAATTTTCTGATACAATAAATAAATACCATACATGCAAAAGCACGGATCTTATCTACGCAAGCAATCCTTGTTCTGAGTACATGTTTTTAGATGATTCAGCATGTAATTTAGCCTCGATTAATCTCCTTAAGTTTTATAAAAACAATGAGTTTGATATTGTGGGTTTCTTAGCAACAGTGAAAACCTTTATCATAGCTCAAGAAACACTGGTGGATTATGCAAGTTATCCGACACAAAAAATCGCTCAGAACTCCCATGACTATAGACCATTGGGGCTGGGGTATGCAAATTTAGGAAGTTTGTTTATGCATATGGGACTTTCTTATGACAGTGATGGAGCTCGGGCTTATGCAAGTGCTATTACAGCTTTGATGACGGGGATGGCGTATTATACAAGTGCAGAGCTGGCGGAGAAGTTAGGCCCATTCAAAGGTTACAAGAAAAATAAAAAACCAATGTTTGATGTTTTAAAGAAACATCAAAAATCTCTTAGTAAAATTAATTGGAAACTTCTCCCAGAGGGTCTTCAAGAGTTGTGTCGTAATTTATGGAGTGATGTTATAACTTTAGGTCAAATACATGGGTTTCGTAATGCCCAAGTCACGGTTATTGCTCCTACGGGAACAATAGGTCTTGTTATGGATTGTGATACAACAGGAATCGAGCCAGACTTTTCTTTAGTGAAGCATAAAAAACTATCAGGTGGTGGTTATATTAAAATAATTAATCAATCCGCAGAAAAAACTTTAAGCGCTTTAGGATACTCAGAACAAGATAAAAAAGAAATTCTAAATATGATTTTTAATGGAGAAGATTTTATAAATAAAAGCTGTTTAAAACTGGAACATCGAAGCCTATTTTTTACAGCCGCAGGTACCACTGGAAAATTAAACGATGTGCTATCGCCTGAGGCGCATATTTCCATGATGGCTGCTGTTCAGCCATTTATATCTGGGGCGATCTCTAAAACTGTAAATGTGCCACGCACTGCGAGTGTTGAGGATATTTCCAATATTTATTTGAACGCTTGGAAATTGAATTTAAAAGCAGTAGCAGTTTATAGAGACGGGAGCAAATTCAGTCAGCCCTTAAATCAGCAAAAAAATGAAAAGCATACAAAGAAAAACACAAATGAAAATAAATTAAACACGTCTCTTGTGTGCAGTGAATGTGGAGGAGATTTGTTTTTAGAATCTGGTTGTTTTCGCTGTGTAAATTGTGGCTCGACAACTGCTTGTTCGAGTTAATAAAGATATTGAGGAGTTTTTTAAAATAAAATTTCTACACGAGTTTTAACTATGAGAACCTACATATTGACTGCAATTTAAATTGTGTTTCGTTATAGATTAGATGAAAAATACTGCACCTGATCTTACAGGAGATTTACTTTTAAAAGAATTTGAATTGCGACGACACAAAAACAGACAATACTCAATAAGAGGATTTGCACGTGATTTAGAGATAGATAGCTCTTTGTTGTCTAAAATTATTAATGGTAAAAGAATTATAAAAGATAAGATGGCGGCAAGTTTAAGACCAAAATTTAAACAGAATTCAGAAGTAAAAACTTTCAAAAATAAAAATTTGAAAGAAATAGATGTAGATCATTTCAAGATGATTTCTGTATGGTATCGTAATGCTATTTTAGAACTATTGTTTTTAAAAGACTTTACACCAAACACGAAATGGATTTCTGATAAATTAGTAATCCCTGAAAGTGTTGTGCAAGAAAGTGTAGAGCAATTATTTCGCTTAGGATATTTAGTAGACGGTCCTAAAGGAAAGTGGTTTAGCTTTAGCTTGAAAACTGTACCACTAAGTAAAGAAATATTTACAACTCCGGCTCTCATAAGTTTACAAAAACAAATTTTAAGCAAAGCTATAAAGGCTTTGGAAAACACTCCTATTGATCAACGAGATCAATCTTTGATGATTGTGTGCGTTGATTTAAGCAAGCTGCCAGAGGCAAAGGAACGTGTAAAAAAATTTAGAAGAGAGTTGATGAAATTTATAAAATGAATCAGTATTTTTATAACAGTTTTATTGAGTTATAATGTTTATGCATCGAATGAGTTCTTTGTGCAGGAAGCGCACGGAGGAGATCCAATCGTAGCTGAGTTTTATGATATTGTTGCAGAAGCTGGTCGATGTCTCCCAAATGTACCCGGAGTTATCGCAAATCCTCAATTAAAGTCAGCGTTGGTTAAGTATATACCATTACTCATTATTTCATGTAGAAAAAATGATGAAGTGTTTCAATTTCAAAGGGCAGGGACTCGTTGTAGAAACTCCTCTTGTTGTGCCTGCTCATTAAACAAATATTATTCATTTTTATTTTAATAACAGTTTGTAAATTAAAGTTTGTGTTGCATTTATAGAAGCATCGCTTATTTTATCTCGAATAAAAAAATTTGAGGTAAAGTGTGTTTTTAAGTCAATTGCAAAAAAAACTAAATATGAGCTTTTTATCTGTGCCCTATGTTAGATACGCCATTGTTACTTTTTTTGTAGGACTTATTTTACTTACTGCTATATGTATAGCTATTAAAGTCCCACAAACAGCAATTGAGTTTAAAGAAGGCGATATTATTCAGGTACCAAATAGTTATAATACTATATCTCTCACTACTCTAGATTTAATTTCTGACCCCAGTGAAATTTTGACATTTTCTGAGATGAACGACTTTTATACAAGACAAGATTTGATAACCAAATACTTAAACACACCAGGCGTAGCCGTTGTTAGAGATAATCAGACTATTTATTTAAGTTTGAAAGAAAAATCTTTAAAAGACTTTTCGGATTTATTTTGGATACAATTAATTGTTTGTATCGGTGGAATTATGATTTCAGGATGGATATGGTCCTTAAATCCTCATGCATTAAGCAGTAGATTGTTTTTTTTAAGCGGAATATCAATGGGTGTTTCCGCAGCTGCATCAGCTGTTTATAGCACTCGTAATTTGTCTTTAACTTCGGAAGTATTTAAGCCATTGTCCATGTTAAACTCTGCGGGTGCCGTTTTATTCGGTGTAGCGATGATAGGTCTTTTTACAGTTTATCCTGTGGTTGTAAAACATTGGAAAGCTTTTTTGGTGAGTCAGGCTCTTTTTTTTATAACCTGGGGAATTTTGTATGTAGAACAAGCGGTGCCAGATTTTGCACATATTAATTTATTAATTGTGACAATGATGTTTTTTATATTGGTGATGATTGTATATCAGTTTTTCTTAACTCAGAATGATCCAATATCTCGAGCTATATTGAAATGGTTAGGTGTGTCTGTCTTGGTAGGTGCTGGTGCTTATGCATTGTTAAATGCTTTACCTTTAGTTTTAAACAGCAAACCTTTAAAGCAAGGGTATGCTTTTATAACTTTTTTGATTATTTATTTAGGTATAGCTTTTGGTTTGAGAAAATTTAGATTATTTGATGTCGGTCGATGGGCTTATTTATTTCTATTTTATGCTATAGGTGCGGTCGTTTTTATTCTTTTAGATTTTGCGATGATATATTTATTCGATATTGATAGGTTTCCAGCTTTAACCGCGGCATTGATTATAACAACTTTTATTTATTTACCTTTAAGAGATAATTTATGGCGCATTTTATCACGTCAGAAAAAGACAGAGTTGCATGAGTTAATTGCAGGAATATTACATGTAGTGTATGCAGATAATAGCTATGATAAAATGGCTCGATGGAAAAAATTCTTAAAAGATATTTATAATCCTTTAGAAATTAATGAAGTTAGAGATTTTTTTAAAAATCAGCCTGTGATTTCTAATGATGGAATAAGGTTAATATTTCCACCAATTGTAGGGCTGCCGTCAGTGCAATTATCTTATCCTCAATCTGGACGCAGTTTATTTAATCAACAGTCTCTTGATACAGCTCAGAGGCTTAGTTCATTTTTAAAAGAAATTGAATTGGGTCATAAATCTTACGAACGTGGTGTATCTGAAGAACGTCAAAGAATAGCTCGAGATTTGCATGATGATGTAGGAGCAAGGCTATTATCAGGATTGCATGGCGAACATTTAGATTTACGTTCTGTGATTAAAACTTCTTTAGATGATATGAGATCCATTATAAAAGGTATTAGCGGGGAAGAAATTGAGCTCTGCCATTTACTTGCAGATATTCGAGGTGAAACTTCTCAGAGGCTTTCAGTTGTTAATATTGAACTCAATTGGATATCTAATTTACCTCAAGAATTCGAGAGTATTAAAGTCAATTATAGATTGTATAAAGCTCTTTATTCTTTTTTTAGAGAGCTTGTAAGTAATGTTATTAAACACTCTAAATCTAACTCTGTTGATATCAAAATTGAAATCTCTCAGGAAAGTTACATGAGGATTCATTTTTTTGATAATGGCCTAGGATATAGCGCAGAGGCTTTGACTTTAGCTAAAGGTTTAGGATTGAAAAACTTGAAAAAAAGAGCGGAAGATTTAGGTGGTAAAATAGAATATAAAAATGCTGATATTAGTCGCGGCGCTCAAGCTCAATTAATGATCCCTATTTAAAGCTTGATGCCCCCCCCTAAAATAGGGGATGACCATAAATATCTACAAATTAAGATATTCTAGTTCATTTATTGAATTATGTATTTTGATTAGGTGAATTTAGTCTAAGTGTTGATTTAAAAGGATAAAGAGATAGTCTCAAGGTTGAAAATGATAAAACAAAAATGCTTGATAGTCGAAGATCAAATCGATACTTTTTATTTTTTAGAAAAAGCTGTGCTGGAGGCATTTCCTCATTTAGAAGTAGTTCATGCTTCAAGTGTTAAAAGTGCCGAGCAGTTGATTGGAAACAAAAATATCTTAAATCTACTGAGTTTCTGTCTTATTGATCTAGGATTGCCTGATGGTTCTGGAATAGATATTATAAGAAAAATAAAATTAACCGGATGCAAAGTCCCGTTGGTTGTTGCAACTATATATGATGATGATAGATTTTTATTTCAAGCATTATCTGTTGGTGCTACGGGTTGTAATGCACCCACGGATTCAACACTTATTTTAACTAATTTTTTGGAGAGTTTGTTTTTCAAAAAACTCATCCGGGGTTAAGTAACCCAGTGTTTGATGGGGTCTCTCTGAGTTATACTTTTGCACCCATGCATCTACAATTGGTTTTGCCTCATCGAAGTTTTTAAAATCATTTATCCATACACATTCTTGTTTTAATGTTCTAAAAAATCTTTCTATAACGGCATTACCTTTTGGTGTGTTAACCATCGTTCTTGTGTGGTTAATTCCAAGCCTAGTGAGCTCTTCTCTAAATATTTTAGCTCCATAGTGACAACCATTATCCGATCGTAGCTCCAAACTGACTATATCACGTTTCGATGCGGCATCAGATAATGCCATTACACCACCGATAGCCTTACAGCTTCTAGAAAAATTGTAACCCAACAGGGTTTTATCATAATGATCAATCACGGCATGCATATAACCCCATCCATCAGTACCACACCAGATTTGTGTCATATCGATTCCCCATAATTGATTTGGCCTTTGGGCTTCAACTTTTAAACTAAATGGAACACCTTTAAATAATTTTTTACTCGTCGTGCTTGCCGGTAGTAATAACTTCTTTTTCCTCATGATCTCGTAAACTTTATTACGATAAATTGGAACCTTCATTCTAAAACGTAATATCGCATAAACTTTACGGTATCCATATTGTGGATTTTGCTTCACAATTTCTTCTATTTTTAATGCTATTTCTTGATCTTTTAAACTCATTGGCTTTTCTTCCTTAATTTCATTTGTATTCAAATTTTTGATAATAAAATACACTCTCGATTCGCTGATCCCTAAAACTTCAGCTAAAACCGCCACAGGGTACTCATCTTTGTATTTTTTAATTAATTGAACGCTATTCTTCGTTATCTGTGCTGATTTTTTTTAAAAGCTCTTTTTCTAGAGTTAATTGACCAATACAGCGCTCTAAAACTCGAACTTTTTTCTCAAGCTCTTCTTCACGTCTTGAACGACCACCATTTGCCATTAAACCAGACTTTCCGTTAGCTAAAAACTTCTCTCGCCATTCATAAAACAATGACGAACTGACGTTGTTTAGCTTACACAATGTCGTCACCGGCAATTGATTTGATAAACCAATTAAAACCAACTGAACTTTTTCTTCAGCCCGCCAATAATCATCAACTGTTTTTCTAACAATGTACTTCTCGTAATTTTTATCTTCAGACATAGATTGCTCCATGATTCCTCCTTATAACATATTTTGTTATTGTTTAGAATCCTAGGTGCAAAGTCTCCGGATTAACTTTTCAACCTTTTTTATGGGTGCAGTATAACAAACTCCATAACAGAGGGTTTACATCGACGAATGGATGAGATACAAAACAGAGCCTATGGTATGCATAACTTTGGTAATTTTAAAATCAGAGTGAAAGCTCATTGTGGTTAACATAAATCTTGAAGTGCCCCTATCTTTGGGGGAGAACC
>JBKBTW010000223.1:0-3320 GCA_046291245.1 Pseudobdellovibrio sp.
CCCGAAGATTCAATGCGAGTAATATCTGAAGGTTCTTCCACGAGGCAGATAGCTTCGTTGTTTCTGTGGGGATCTTCGCAAAATTTACATAAAACGCGATCTGTGTAATTGAAACATTCCGGACAATCGTGTACTTCTGTTTGCACACGCAAAAGTGCTTCTGATAATTTCTCAGGATAACAGTCTTTTGATTTTAAAATATAATATGCAAGCCTTTGAGCGGTTTTTGGCCCTATACCGGGTAGACGACTCAGCTCGTGAACTAATTTTTCAAGTGCAGGTACTTGCAACATTTAATATTATCCGAAGTTAAAGGTTATAAATTAAAACATTCCTGGGATATTCATACCACCAGTAATTTTTGACATCTCTTTTGAAGATTCGTCTTTAGCTGTTTTCAAAGCATCGTTAACTGCTGATGTGATAAGATCTTGTAACATTTCAATATCGCCAGAAGAAACAACTTCAGGGTTGATAGCTAAGGCTAAAACTTTATTTTCACCATTTACTTTTGCAGTTACAGCACCACCACCAGAAGTACCAGTGTACTCACGAGTAGCAAGTTCTTCTTGGAGCTTTTTCATTTTCATCTGCATTTGGTTAGCTTGTTTCATTAAACTTGCCATTCCACCCATTCCGCCGCCGCCAAAACCTTTCATATACATTACTCCTTAAGAGTCCTTAGGGACTATTTTTGCCTGAGCTTTAAAAACTTTTTGTGCAGCCTGCACACGAGGGTCTTGTAAAATCTCAGTTTTAATTTTCTCTTCAGCTTCCTGTTCGATTTTTAAATTCATACTTAAAGCAGAATCGCCAGAAGCTGTTTTTGCCTTTACAACGTTAAAAGTGTAGCCTGTGCCAAAGAATGAATCAATAAAACCTTGCAGTTTTTGTTGAGTTTCTTGATTGATTTGATCCGCTAAAAACGCAAACTGTGCGGCTGCTTGTAAAGTAAAATGCTTATCTTGCACGCCTGAAAAAACAATGTTGTCTAATTTAGCAGCCAAAAATGCACTTTCATTTTTTAAGTAGTTTATAAATTTCATCCAGTTTTCTAAATTCAAAGCGGGTTTCGGTTGGGCTATAAGCTCAGGCGCTCGGTTAACAGGTTCTGGTGAAGTTGCCTTTGCTGAGGGCTCACTTTTGGTCGTAAGCCCATTATGCTTTGGGGCAAGGCCTCCATGAGCAAGAAGCTTTTGAATATCTCGAATACGTGGCGCTTGAGCCATGCGAAGGAGGCAAACTTCAAACACCATAAAAGGATCACTGGCTTTAAGTAAATCACCTAAAGATTTAAGCGCCATATCAAAAAGAAGATGCAAATCAGATTCCGATTGAGAGTTAGCTAAATTCTTAAGAGTTGATATTTCCTCAAGAGGTAAATCTATAAGAGTGTCATTTTCAGGAGCAGTTTTAAGAAGTATGGCGTGTCTTATGAGCTGAGTAAGTTCTTCAAAAAACAACGAAGCATTAATCCCTATTGTATGAGATTTCTCTAAATCTTGGATGATGCCTTTAGAATTGCGATCAATAATATGTCCAAAAATTTCATAAATAAGACTGCGATCAGTTAAACCCAAAACTGAAGAAACTGTTTGCTCCGTTAATTGACCAGCAGAAAAATTAATAACCTGATCAAGCAAACTTAAGCTATCACGTGCAGAACCATCTCCTTGACGTGCGATCAGCCAAAGCGCTTTCTCATCAGCACTGATATTTTCAAGTTCGCATATTTTTTTTAAGTGTTGAGTGATTTGCTTCAAAGGAATTCGGCGTAAATCAAATCTTTGGCAACGGGATAAAATTGTTTGTGGGATTTTATGCACTTCCGTTGTGGCCATCATAAAAATAACGTGCGCAGGAGGCTCTTCCAAAGTTTTCAAGAGCGCATTAAAGGCACTCGTTGAAAGCATATGAACTTCATCAATGATAAAGATCTTATACTTGCCAGAAGTCGGCATAAACATGACGTTGTCACGCAAATCACGAATCGCATCCACGCCATTATTAGAAGCTCCGTCAATTTCTATGACATCTACTGCAGAGCCTTTGGAGATTTCAATACAGCTGTTGCAAACATTGCAGGGGCTGTAGTTTACGGGATTTTCACAGCGAAGTGTTTTTGCTAGAATACGAGCTGAAGATGTTTTGCCTGTTCCGCGTAAACCAGTAAAAAGTAAAGCATGAGGTATACGATTATTCTTTATAGCATTTGTCAGTGTCTGAGAAATATGATTTTGGCCGATCATTTGATCGAATGACTGCGGTCTATATTTGCGAGCCAAAACTTGATAAGACACGTAGAACCTTTCGTAATTTAAATTATCGGCTTCGAAGTTATAAATTAGAATATAGCCTATAAACGAAAAAAAGAGCTAGGCACCCCATATCGCATAGCTCTACAAACACCGTTGCTTCCTTCCGGACCTAGCGGAATTCAATGCAGAGTCTATCGTATGGGACCTAGCCACTCATTGGTTTAGCTGAAAAGCTGAGTGATATCAGGCATTAACACATCATGTCGGATAAGAATTATAGCTCCTGTTTAAGACATCAAATATTTAAATATGCTGAAATGGAATAGGTACGATTACGACGTGACTATATACTAAGCTGCCTGTTTTTTGTAAAACCCAATTCAACAAATAAACAAACAAACAAATACTTCTTAAAGGGGTTTAAAATGAAAACATTAATTATCACTCTCGCAACAGTTTTAACAGTGAACGCTCACGCTGCTGTAATCAAAAGTGCAAATCATAAAGTTGATGTGAGCGGCATTGATCAAGTTTTTCCTTTGGTTAACAAAGCAGACAATACTTCAGGTTTTGGTACAGTTAATAAAAAAGTTCAAATCATCACTCTAGATGGCGGTATGAGCACGGATATTTCTCCAAGATACACAGTTTACCTATCATTTAAAAGTATGGCTGAAATGGGAAATTTAACCGCTTCATTTAAAATTACAGATCAAGCTTTTCAAGTGATTGGAACTCAAAGGGTATCAGCCGGTATTTACCAAGTGATCACTCAAGAGTACACAGATGAGGGAATGCTTGAGGTAACATACACTCTAGATACAGTAAAAATGTTTTCTGACGAAAAGAAAGCCCGTGAAAACTGTGGTTTAGATTTTTGCGACAAAAATTTAACAACAGTTATCGATGTTAAAAAATCTGGTAAGAAATTGCAGTAAGACTTTCTTCTATAACTAGCTCTAGAACAAAAAAACATACGGCTCTCTAACTTTGAGTAGGGGGCCGCAAAAAGTGTTACATTAAGAAAGTGTCAAAAGATTGTCCATCTTGGAATCTTCTGGT
>JBKBTW010000224.1:0-3319 GCA_046291245.1 Pseudobdellovibrio sp.
ACCAACGAAGAGTCCTTTAAAAACAAGATCTTACAACGATGTGGCTTCATAAACTCTAGAAATCTCAACACCAATGGATGGTATTGGCATGTGACTACACCCCACTAATTGATAGAGAGGGATCACTAAAATACAAAAGCTGTCTAACAATTATCGGCATTTTCTCATTCCTGTACAGCCTGTAAGCGCTATATGCTTTTTAGCGTGCCTATTTCTTGCTTATATGAATTGTAACTACAGGAGTACCTAAATGAAAACTTACAAAAAAGTCATAATATACATCGTACAGTTTATAGTTTTGGCTTCGTTCATTATGACAGCTTTTAGTCAATTTGCGATGGCATCTGACAACGCCGATCAAGATACTCTAATCCCTGTAGTTGACCCCAAAGATTTAAAACCTACAGATTATCGTTTTTTCAGTCATTTAAGAAGAGAACTCCAAGACCAACAATCTCGACATATGAATAAACAACAAGGCTCTCATGTCGTTGTAAATGTAACTAAAAGATTCCCTATCGATACAATGAGTTTCTTTCTAGCAGGTGGAGCTGTGTTTTTTACTAAAATGAATATTGCTACAGGATCTAACCCATTAATGATGGTTCAGCATATTGAATCACTCAAAGATCCTATCGCTCATATTTCATTTTACGCTTTTATGATGGCAAATGGGATTTACATCGATACTAAAACTAAAGGCATGGATCAAATGAATAAAGCCTTAGCTATGAGACAACTTCAATACAAAGGACTCGCTATTGGTTCATTAGCTTCATCAATTACAGCAGATATTCTTCATACAATGGATGCTTGCGTAGATGGCTGGGTCGCAAATAAAAACAATAAAGAAACTGAAGAAGCTTGTGATGAAGCTTTTAAACAATGGACTCTTCGTAACAAAACTACACAGTATATTCCACAAATACTCTCTTTAATCGCATCACAAAAAGTTGCTGATATTTTTGAAGCTGGAACACGTAAAGTTATGAATAACAAGCTTTCCTTAGCGGTAAAAGCTAAGGCAGATTTAAAGCTTACAAAAGTATTTAAACTTACTGAAAGTGCTATCACATTTTTTATTGGTGGCCCAGGAAAGTGGGGAGTTAAACTTTTACACTTTGCAGGTCAAACAACTCGATTTGGGGTCTTTTTAGCAATCGATCAACTTATCATGCCGACAATGACTCGTGTTGGAGGCACTCTTTTACAACCTCTTTATTTTGGTAATGATGCTTTAAAAATGAATAGTTACTTGTTTAATGCGAGTAAAAACAGCTGGGATAGCAGTAAAGCCCAAAAAGATCCAATAGCTTGTTCTTTAATAAATTGCAAAGACTACACTCAACTTCCAGATGAAGTTAAAAATATGGCTCAACGCTTAACAGAGTGGCGTATGCATTTAAATGGTGAAGCCGAAATAGAGCTTAACGGCTGGATCGAAACATTCGATAGTTTCGTTGCCCAAGTTCAGTATGCAAAAACATTCTACAAAATATATATTGAAAACTTATTCTCAACTTTAGAAAGACAATACCGCATCTCTCGTGGTGAACTTAAACACATAGCTAACCCTTGGGAAAGAGAAAGAATTTATCCTTTTAGGACTTTACCTCTATTTGGAGTAAAACCTCTTGTTGCTCATGAAGACGATGTTAATGATCCAAAACAAAGAGAATTATTTTCAAATAAAAATACTCTGATTTTACAGGGGTCTGAAAGTGTAGATGAGCTTTATATTAATGAGCCGTTTAGATTTAAACGCAGTCAGTCTGAATTTATCATCAAAACTGTTTCTGAATACTTGAAAAGCGCATCTTTTAAAAACTTACTTCCAACATATAAAGACATCATTAATCAATTTGCTCAGCCATTACTGGTAGGCGATATTAAAAAGCAAGCCGTAGCTTTAACGAACTTAAATAATGAGATTGAAACTTTACAGTATTCAAAAACCAAACTTAATTCAAAAGCGACAGAATCCAGACGAGTTTTAAATAACTTCAGAGATTTATTAGGAAATCCTCGCCCACAACTTACTTCAGGCGCAGCCTACACAATGGCATTTGATAATCACCCAACTTATTCATCTTATGTTAAGGATGCTAAGTTTGACACTAAATACAAAAGCCTTAACTTAAAAACAGCTGGCGACATGATGGTGTTTAATATGGTTTGTGCTGGAAAAAATGCAACCTATGATACAGATATATTCCATAAATTTCGTAGAACTTTACTCACTACGCCTAATATTATGAACACGACTGAAAAACCTGATTTTTGCGATGAAGGATTATCATTTTTAACACCTAAGGGTCTTGAAGTCACAACTTACAAACTTTACACTACACCTATTAAAGCTAATGGACGTACGTATAAAAATATTAATGAGTATATCTCTGTACACATGAGAAGAGATTTATATAACACTGCTTCAGAGGATTACAGTGGCCCATATACTTTCTCTAAGTGGTGGGATGACTCAGTAAATCCAGCAGCTCAAAAACAAGCGGCTTTATTAGATAAAAAATTCGAAAAAGTTGTAGATGAAGTTTATAAAATTGTTTTAGACAGAAAAGATTTCAAAGAATGGTTTATAGACAGTGGAAATTTAAGCAAATTTTTACCTAAAAATATCGAAGATACTTTTCATTATGAGTTAGATATTTATTTAACAATTTTAAAAAGTGCTATGCTAGCTGATAAAGTTAATTCGGAATCCATCCTTAAAGATTTAGCAGAAAACGTAGCGAATAATAAAAATAATACGACTATGCCTTCAATAAAAAATATAGTTTCTACATTGCAAAAAAAATATCCTGAATTAGTTAAAATGGCTAAAATAGATTACAGCAAAATTACAGACCTAGACACTTTAAGAGATAATATGTTTGCACCAATAGCTCAAGAAGTTGCTAAACTTCCTCAGCAAACCGTTCAGCCTAGTAAAGCAACAATAAATTTTAAAGCAGCGGCCAATATGAATGACTTAAAAAAACAGGCGCAAGCTTTAATTACAAATGTTTATGCAGATTTAAGTGAAAACAACATCTCTACAAATGAAAAATACAGGAAACAGCTTAATGAGTTTGTTACCGATTTACGCCGCTACCGTATCCAAGAGTTAGAAGTAGCTTACAGAAGCTTCTTATCATTATTACGCGCAGATAAAGTTGATATAAACAAGCTTGCTGACGCTAGAGATAAAATCTTCAATACTAACGAATTTCTTTTTGGCCCACTTAGACAAGCTGTGACTCAAAATGGGATGGGTGATTCAACTGCGGCTACATTATTATCTGTGGGTGATGCTTTACAA
>JBKBTW010000225.1:0-3233 GCA_046291245.1 Pseudobdellovibrio sp.
TTGTAGCCTAGAATTCAATGTCTACGAGCCAAGTACAGCCAAACATTTTTAGCTCTGTCATTGATCTTAAATCACTCGATTCCACAGAGATCTATTCTCTTTTTGATTTTAGCCTGAAGTTGAAGCTGAATGATGAGGATATACAGTCTCAATTGCTTCAATTGGGTTCTGGATCTCATAATATAAATAAATCATCAATAAGAAAAACAGCAGCACTCTTGTTTTTTGAGCCGAGTACAAGAACTAGATTTAGCTTTGAATCAGCTTGTGTACGAGCTGGTGTACATCCTCTGATTTTAGATGGAAGTGTCGGCACCAGTCTCGAAAAAGGCGAGACGATAGAGGATACAATATTAAATATTGAGGCAATGATGCCTCTTTTTTTTGTTATTCGAGCACCAGACAATTTAAATCTGATAGAGTTAGCAACGAAAATGAAAACACCAGTGCTCAGTGCAGGCTGGGGTAGACTAGGTCATCCGACCCAAGCTTTATTAGATGCCTTAACTATATTTGAAAAATATCGAGAAGTTAAAAATAAGAAAATTTTATTTGTAGGTGATATCAAGCATTCTCGAGTGGTGAGTTCTCATTTGGAGTTGGCAGAGATTTTAAATTACGACATTGGATTTTGTGCTCCAGATGAAATGTTACCAGAGAGTTTGAGTTTTAAAAGCAAGGTGCAGTATTTTACAAAGTTGCAAGATGGCTTGCCTTGGGCAGATGTCGTGATTGCTTTGAGAGTGCAAAAAGAGCGTCACACAGGATTAAGTTTTGATATGAGTAAATATATTTCGGAATTTAATTTAAATTCCGAGAATATCAAAAAAATAAAAAAAGAAGGTTTAATCCTACACCCTGGTCCGATTAATTATGGTGTAGAGTTAAATCAAGATATTTTATTAGACTCCAGAGTGGTTATTATGGAGCAAGTGAGAAATGGTGTTTTTATAAGAGAGGCGATTATTCATCGTATATTAGGGAGACAAAATAAATGATGAAAAGTTATTTGGTGTTAGAAAGCGGAGATGTTTTCTTAGGAAATAAATTAGACGCGCAAATTGATTGGCCTGAAAAAGCTGGCGAAGTTGTGTTTAATACATCTCACTCTGGATACGAAGAAATTGCGACAGATCCATCGTACTACAATCAAATTGTGGTGATGACCGCTCCGATGCAAGGTAATTACGGCGTAGATGATACGGTGTGGGAGTCTCAAAATATTTGGATCAACGGATTTATTTGTGTGCAAATGCAATACAGTAAAAACAACAAGGCTTGGGCGCAAAGGCTTATGGACCACAAAGTTCCGATATTAACTGAAGTTGACACGCGATCATTGGTTTTGAAATTAAGAGAGCAGGGAACTCCGTGGGGGGCTTTGGTTAAAGCCTCTTCAGAAAATGAAGCTCGTGAAAAAGCTATGGAGCTTATAAAAAAAGCTCAATACGCTGATAATGATTGGGTCTGGCATGCCTCTAGAAAATCAAGTTATGAAATTAAAGGTGATTTAAGTTACGGACCACGTATAGCTGTTCTTGATTTTGGTGCTAAAGAAAATATTTTGAGAGAGTTAAAAAAGCGGGCTAGTTACATTAAAATTTTTTCTTCGCGTGAACGTGTTCAAAATATTGAAGCCTTTAAGCCTGATGGATTGATGTTAACAAACGGTCCTGGAGATCCTGCACAAGTGCAACAGGCTCCGCAAACAGTTAAACATTTTTTAGGAAAGTTGCCTGTATTTGGTATTTGCATGGGGCATCAAATTTTATCTATCAGTTTGGGAGCGAGCACATATAAATTAAAATTTGGCCATAGAGGCGCAAATCATCCCATTCAAGATAAAATTTTAAATTCTATTTATATGTCCAGCCAAAATCATGGATATGCGGTCGACGTCAACACGTTGCCAAACCATGTGCAAGTTACACATGTGAACTTAAACGATCAAACTGTGGCGGGATTTTTTTCTGAACAGTACAATTGTTTGGGTATTCAGTATCATCCAGAAAGTCATCCTGGTCCTCATGATGCTGTAAAGTTATTTGATTTTTTTACGACTAAAATGATTCAGAAAAAGGAAGGTTTGCTTCATGTCTAATTTGCAAGCGATTACAATTGAACAATTTGAAAACTCTTACATGAAAATATTGGGACATTTCGCATCTTCTATGTTTCATGATGAGTTAGCCTTAGCAAGGAAAGAGTTTTTTGAAAATACAGGCACTCTCGATGAAAATAAACAGAACTACACTTTGCGCATGCACCAGTTTTACGATTGGTACTTTTTAACACGTCCACTTAAAGGGTACATGCAAACTCCTTTGAGTGTATGTGACACGCAAAGAGAATTAAGATTAACTGAAGAAGATCTACAAACTGTAGAAATTTTACGTCAAGCTGAGCATTCCCTGTATGAGCTTGTTAAAGTAAAGAAAAACGAAATCACTTTAAAAAATTTATTTAAAGACAAAAAAAGTGTTGTGATCAGTGACCAACATATTTTCGAATTCGATGAAAAAGAGTTTTTCGAAGCCAGGATCGTCACGATAGGAAATCAAAAACATTTTCTTAAAGGCTTTTGTTTCCATCCAGAATCTGCGCAAAAATTTATATTGAGCGAAGTTAAAGTTTATCAGAAGAACCCAGATTTGAATCCAGCGGATTTTATGTTGAGACTCAATAAGATGAGGTACAAGTTTGAACAGTATCGTCACATGAAACCTGAGTTGATTTACACGAATGAAAATAAATTAGGTCTTTAAAAATAGGTGGCTATGAAAAACATTAAAAAGTCTTCTAAAAACAGTCAGTACAAAAAAGTGCTTATTATTGGAAGTGGTCCAATTCAAATAGGTCAGGCCTGCGAGTTTGACTACTCAGGAACACAAGCCTGTAAAGCACTGATGAATGAAGGTTTAGAAGTCATTTTAGTTAATTCAAATCCAGCCACGATTATGACAGATCCAGATATCGCCACGCGCACGTATGTGGAGCCGCTTAAAACAGATTATTTAGCTAAAATAATTGAAAAAGAAAAACCAGATGCTGTCATACCAACTCTTGGAGGCCAGACGGCTCTGAATTTAGCTTTAGATTTAGATCGCAAAGGGGTTTTGAAAAAATTCAATGTGGATTTACTTGGAGCTACTCCTGACGTTATTGAAGCAGCAGAAGATCGGGAGAAGTTCAGGGCTATTTTGGATGAGGTCGGAGCTAAGTATCCACGTTCA
>JBKBTW010000226.1:0-3217 GCA_046291245.1 Pseudobdellovibrio sp.
TCAGAATTTATCTCAACAACAGCCGCTACTTTTCCAGAAGGTGCAGCAGCAACAGTTCCTTCAGCTGCAACACGATCAGCTTTTTTTGCAGCCGCAGAAAGACCTTTAACTCTTAACCACTCAACAGCTGCCTCAAAATCACCTTTAGATTCTTCTAAAGCTTTTTTGCAATCCATCATACCTGCATTTGTTTTTTCACGTAATTCTTTAACCTGACTTGCCGAAATAGACATAGTGTCTCCTCTTTGTGTACTTCTTTAAAGAAGCGTCACGAGATGAGTCGTAACGCCTTTGAATAATCATTTAGAAAATTTAATATGTAACGAAATAGTTATGATCTTAGAAAAAGATCAGCTGATTACTCAGCTGAATCGTCTTTTTTCTCTTCGTTTAATTCTGCTTCGATTTCTACTAAATCAGCAGTACCGGCAGCAACTAATTTACGAGATTTATTTGATTTAACAACAGATGGACCAGCAGCCTTTGCTTCTTTACCAGCAGCAGGTTTAGCTCCACGAGGACCTTTTTTAGCTGGAGCTGCCTCTTGAGCATCACCTTTGTTATCAGACGCTTTATCAGTCATAGTGCGAGCTTTTTGTTCCCAAACTTGCGCGCCTTCCATGTAAGCATCAGCGATTAAATTAGAGAATAATTTAATAGAACGGATGGCATCGTCATTGCCTGGGATTGGGAAATCAACGATTTCTGGATTAGAGTTAGTATCAGCAATAGCAACAACTTTGATACCTAATTTTTTAGCTTCTAATACAGCAATATGTTCCTTAGGAAGATCAACAACGAACATAACAGAAGGTAATGTTTTCATTTCACGGATACCTTCTAAGTATTCTGTTAATCTTTCGTATTCATTATCAAGACCAGCGCGCTCTTTTTTAGTTAAAAGATTAAAATCGCCAGATTCTTTCATTTTATCAATTTTACGTAAACGATCGATAGAAGCTTTAATTGTTTCAAAGTTTGTTAACATTCCACCTAACCAACGTTTAGTTACAAAATATTGGCCAGATTTTTTAGCTGCTTCCTGGATAGGTTCGATAGCTTGTTTTTTAGTTCCAACCATGATCATAGTACCGCCATCAGCAGCAATTTGTTTAACAAATTCAGCAGCTTGATTGGCTCTAACAACTGTTTTTTGTAAATCAATGATATGGATTCCGCCACGTGCTGTGTAAACATATGGTTTCATTTTTGGGTTCCAGCGTTGTGTTTGGTGACCAAAGTGTACGCCTGCGTCTAACATTTCTTTCATGGTAACTTGTGCCATGTATAGCTCCTTTTTCTGGTTTTTCCTCCGAAGGGCAGTGCTCGATGGATTAAGTCGAGAGTTCTTTTGTTTATGCTTTGAGCATAAAAATTAAGCAAAAGACCAGTTGATACCACTTCGTGTGTTTTAGTGGAGATCAGAGTTAGCACAGAGGGTTATTCTATGCAAGTGAGAAGCAAAAAAACTTCTTAAAATAAGCGAAAAGTCAGGTTAAAAAAAGCTAGAACTCAGCTCATTTTTTATAAATGAAACATGACAGTTAAAAGAGCCAAAATAGCAGGCAAAGACTGAACGAAAAAGATCTTTCTGCTTACGCTAAAAGCCCCATAAATGCCCGCTATAATTACACATAATAGAAAAAAATACTTTAATTGAAAGGCAAAAGAAGCTTCTGGCTGTAAAACAGACCACACTAAGCCAGCCATTAAAAAACCGTTATACAAGCCCTGATTAGCAGCTAAGACTTTTGTGGATTCTGCATAGTCTGGTTTTAAGTTAAAAGATTTTCGCCCTAGAGGTTTATTCCAAAAAAACATTTCTAAAATTAAAAAATATCCATGAAGGGTCGCAACTAAAATAATTAAAATATTTGAGGCCATAGATGTGCAACTCCGTAAGAACTAAGTGACTTCAAGGAAGATCAATCTCTCCCTTAAGGCATTATATCTCGGCTGAATTTGGTTCAGTTTCGACTAAACTCAATGAATCATGATCTGCATCCGAGAAATCTAAATGACGCGTATGATGAGTGCGTTCTAGGGTTTCTCCAAAGCCTAAAGCTGCCAACGTCATTTGACTTTGTAAAAAAGAGCCTAATAAATTCGGTTGAGCATTCATTTGAGCTGAACCAATCCATAAATTTTTTGTTTTATGTAGCGTTCCATTGGCATTAAGCTTTAGCTCACCACCTGTAAGAGGTGGGCTCATAAAAATGCGATCAGATTTAATGGCTTCGCTCATCTCTGGAAAAGCTCGCTTTATTTGGCGCTTCATTTTCTTTAAAACTTCGCCAATATTTTCTGTTTCTTCGGCTGTGCTTAAATCAATAAAGCTAATCCACTGTGAAACTTGATGCGATTTTTGAGTTTCAGAAATTTCAGCCGCCACAGCAGGATGAAACCGTCCTACGCAAGGACCAATAGTATCATCAGTTGTTCCATCTAATACAAATAAATTGGCTTTATCTAGCGTTGTATTTTCGTGGTAAAGATCTAAACACAGAGCCATCCAATAAGTATCTTTTTTAAGTTTTGATTTTGCGCGAACACTTAAAAGATTATCAGGCAACAATTGAGCTAAATCTCTAACTGAACCAGTAAAGATAAAGTTTTTACCATAAAAAGTTTTAGAGCCATTCACGGTAACATGAGTGATCTCAGCATCTTGTTTCGAGTTTTCAGGCAATTCTTCAAAGCCAAAACCTGTAACGTGTGAGCGAGTCAGAGTTTCTCCCTGATATTTATCTTTAAGTAATTGTAAAATTTGATTTAATGGTAAAGTGAGTTCAAGCTCTTTAGGAGATAGAAAATACGAAAATTGGCCATAAAAAGCAGGTGGGTTATCACCAAAACCCACAAAGGATTTAAAGCCTGCGGCTTCGTAAGTTTCTGGATGATTGTCGACTTCTGCTTTAATGAGTTTTAAACCTAAAACATTCTCAATATTTTTAATAGCAGTAAGTGCTAATTCGTTCGCAGGCATAAATCTTAAGCCGGAATCAAGGGTCATTCCGTTAAGCAAAGCCGGTCGGTTAGATCCACCTGTAAAAGGCTCAGCCTCAAGCAAAAGTACGTTTTTTGTTTCAAGAGAAAGTTGTGTGGCTACTGCTTGCCCTGTTAATCCGCTTCCGATGATGATATAGTCGTAGATGTGTTGCATATTTATACGATCAAAAATGTTCTTCATTGATGCAACAAAAAAAGAATTTAATTT
>JBKBTW010000011.1:0-2025 GCA_046291245.1 Pseudobdellovibrio sp.
TTAGAAGTTTTTTTAACTACAGACTTCGTCTGCTAAGTTTATGAAATTTTTGAACTTTGGAGAAAGTTCCACCATCGAGTGAGTAGAACCGTAGAACCGTAGAACCCTAGAACCCACTTTTTCTAAGTATTTGATTTTATTGATTTATTTAGAAATAATTTGGCGTTCCCAAGGGGATTTGAACCCCTGTATCCTCCGTGAAAGGGAGGTGTCCTAGGCCACTAGACGATGGGAACACGAGAAAGATTAAATGGTGATCCGCGATGGATTCGAACCATCGACCCCTTCATTAAAAGTGAAGTGCTCTACCAGCTGAGCTAGCGGATCATTTAATCGAGAGACGTCAATTTCATATAAAGTTGGGGTTCAGTCAAACTTTTTTTAAAAAAGTTTTCTTTTGCATAAACATTACTCAAGTAGTGGAATATAAAAGGTTATTTTTAATGATTAATATACAAAAATTAATCATTTACCATTATTTTGGATCAGTAAACATTAAAGACAATTTTTTTAGCTAAATTTATGTATGTAAAAACTCATCTTAAAGAAACACTTAAGCTTAATCCTACACCATCACCATGGCCGAAAATGGTTATTTGCATGATTGCCACAGTTTTACCTTTAATTGTGGGTTACGGCACTCATCAGCTTGCTTTAAGTGTCTTTGGTGCACTGACGGGATTCTTATCAGTTTTAAATGATCATATGGGTACACTCAAACACAGACTATTGGTAATCAGTATGACCTTTATATTTTTAGTTGCAGGCTTCCGGCTTGGTGTCTTCACTCATGCGTTTCCTTACATGCCAATCCCGCTTATAGTTTTTTTACATTTACATTAGGTCTTATGGGTGGAGTGGGTGCAGAGCTAGAACGCGGGTTTCTTTTTTTTATTTTACAATTTTTATCAGGAGTTTACTCTTCTAGTCATATGAATCAATACACCTTGCAGGTCTTAGGATACAGTTTTTTGGCCTATGCAAGTATTGTTGTGGTGTTAGTTTTAAGTGTTGTTTTAAAATGGCATTTGCCAAAACCTTTTGTAGGGATTAGATCTGTATTAAAAAATACGATCATTCATAGAAAGAACTATTACATTTATGCCGTTTATTATGCGTTAACAGCACTTCTGGCCTTGTTGTTTACTAATGCTCTCAAGATTGATCATGGGTATTGGGTTGTAAGTACGGTGCTTTTGGTGATGCGTCCAGATATTAAATTGAGTGTGTACCGTAATATACAAAGATTTTTTGTAACACTCACGGGATTTTTTGTGGCTGAGATATTTATCTCGCAAATTCACATACCTGAAGTCTTAATTGGGGTGCTAGCTTTGTTTAGCTTTTTAGGTCCATGGGCTTTAAGTAAAAATTATGGACTGGGCACTTTTGTAGTTGTAATTATGATTTTACTTATTATCGACTTACCTCTGGTTCAGATTGGAGATCTTCACACACCACTGATTCGCTTGCATTCTACAATGTTAGGGTGTGGCTTGGCTTAGTAGGATCATTGTTAAATCATGCGCATAATAAATTCTTAGTGCGTGAATAAAATGTAAATCATTTATTTAGGATATTTAGGACTTAAAGAAATTAACTATACAAGATAGAAATTTAAGTTTTTAGATTAAATACTCTATAATTATTTGATCACTTGTCAGTTTTATTGAGTTATTGACAATTTTTTTTAAGAGCGATAAGAGTCATGCCATGATTCAATATTTTTATTGTTGTTGTTAAAAGAATTTTGGTTTGTACATAGAGTGCAAATCATGGGTTTTTAATAACGGCAGTTCGAACATTGGACGCCGATTTGAGTTCAGCTTGCGGGCGTTAAACACAGCTAAAGCGTAAGATTAATTATCTTCGATACAAATTTTTTTTAAATATTTGCTATCCTCTAGAGCTGACCAAATCGTAATAAAAATAATTTACCTCTTTCTGACTATCATTCACGGCATTAAGTAGTTGTTCTTCCAGCGTACACGAAGAAGCATGCCTTTGCATATTTATATTTTATTT
>JBKBTW010000011.1:2035-14633 GCA_046291245.1 Pseudobdellovibrio sp.
TTATGTTAAAACTGTTAATTTAGTAAAAAGGAACAGGATTTTTATTATGCAAGAAGGCTCAAATAAATTTTGTGTAGCTGCTCTTCAAATGAAATGTGCTATAGGTGAGAACTCGTTATCACAAAATTTGTCAAAAGCTGAAAAAATGATGGATGAGGCTAGGCTACAGGGAGCTAAGCTCATTGTTTTGCCTGAAGCATTTAATTACGGTTACAACCTCAATAAAAATGAACTTTTAGAAAGCGTAGAGAACGAAGTGACGCATCGTTTTTTAAAGAACTACAGTCAAAAGCATAATCTTACGATCTTAGCGGGTGTTCTTGAAAAAGAAGCGGATCTTATTTTCAATAAAACATTAGTTTATGAGCAGGGCGTGCTCAAAGCACAGTATAAAAAAATTCATTTATTTAAAATGGCAGGCTTGTCAGAAGCCGATGTTTTTGCTGAGGGAGATAAGGCTGTCATTTTTAACTCTGAGTTTGGTCGGCTAGGTTTTTTAATTTGTTATGATTTGCGCTTTCCGGAGCTTGCTCGAGCCCTTGCTCTTGAAGGGGGACAGATGTTGGTTGTGTCTTCAGCCTGGGGCTATGCTCGTCGTGAACATTTTAAAATTCTTAAAAAATCTCGAGCTATAGAGAATCAAGTTTTTATCATCAGCGCAGACCAAGTCGGCGAGTGCGCGGAGCGCAGTTTAAGATTTGCAGGTAGCTCGATGATATTAGATCCATTAGGTCAGGTTTTGGTTGAGGCCGATGATCTAGAAGAAAAAGTTGTCCTTGCAGAAATTGATCTTAATCAAATTCAAAATGTTAAAGCCAATATGGATTGTTTTAATCACAGACGTCCAGAAGTTTATAATCTTAAAAGTAAGGATTTTTAAATGAAGCCATTTAATCATAATGCTGTAGCTCTTAAAGAATCTATATTTACAACTATTACGCAAGCTGCAATTAAAAATTCAGCTATTAACTTAGCTCAAGGTTTTCCTGATTTTGATGGGCCAGAGTGGGTAATGAAAATTGCTCAGCAATCATTATTAGAAGGTAAAAATCAATATGCCCCAGCTTTAGGATCACCTAGTTTATTACAAGCAATTTCTGCAAATTATAAAAAGTATTATAACTTAGATTATGCAGCTCAGGGTGAAATTATAGTAACCAATGGAGCGACTGAAGCTATTTACTGCACGATTGCAGCATTAATTAACGCAAATGATGAGGTTGTAACATTTGAGCCCATGTATGATTCATATTTAGCAGCTATTCAACTTGCAGGCGGAGTCAATAGAGTCGTCACTTTAAAAGAGCCTAACTTTAGTTTTGATCCGGAAGAGCTAAAGTCTGTTATTACAGATAAGACTAAGCTTTTGATTTTAAATAATCCAAATAACCCAACAGGAAAAGTTTTTAACCTTGAAGAGTTAGAATTTATTGCAGATCTTGCGATTGAGCATGATTTTTATATTTTAAGTGATGAGGTGTATGAGTTTTTAACCTTTGAAAAAAAACATATTCCTGTAGCAACGCTCAAAAAAGTTAAAAATAGAGTTATTACAATTTCATCCATAGGTAAAACTCTAAGCTTAACAGGATGGAAAATTGGTTGGGCATGTGCGAGTGCAGATATTATAAAAGCCATCAATAATGTTCATCAGTTTGTTTCTTTTTGTGTGTCTCATCCAATACAAATTGCAGTGGCCGAGATTTTAACAAAGCTCGATGATTATTTACCTGAGTTTAAAAAATCGTACCAAGAAAAACGTAAAATCCTGACTGAGGGTTTAAAAAATTTAGGATATGAAGTTTACAATCCTGAAGGTACTTATTTTTCTTTAGTAAAAGTGCCTGAAGGCTTTATGGATATGGAGTATTGCCAAAAACTTATTTTAGAGAAAAAAGTGGCTGCAATACCGACCTCTGGGTTTTACGTTAAGTCACTTGAAGGCCAAAAATTGATTCGCTTTTGTTTTGCAAAAAAGAATGAAACTTTATTAAAAGCACTTAAACATTTAGGGAGTAAAGATCATGTCATTAATTAGTCCGGAAGTCGTCAACGATTACGATTTATCTGAAGCTAAATTTTTATCTCATTTGATTAAAGCCTTGAATGTGACAGGGCATAATCCCGCGACAAGTGGAAATTACTCTATTCGTTCACAACATGAGCCAAAAATTGCGCTTGTGTCAGAATCAGGTATTGACAAAAGCTTATTTTCTGAAAGCAACTTATTGCCAGTCACAATAGAAACAGGGGCTTTGTACTCTGACGCTTATGTGGGAAGAAAATCATCAGATGAAACGGGCTTGCATTTAGCTGTTTACCAATCCACCGATGCAGGTTGTGTTTTGCACAGCCATCTTTTAGAGGGCTTGTTGTTTGCTGAACTTTATCCAAAACAAGATGTGATTACTCTCACAGGATTGGAGCTTTTAAAAGGGCTTAAAGGTGTTAAAACCCATGAGGCTTCAATTAAAATACCTGTGTTTGAAAACTCACAAGATATAGTACAATTAGCAAAAGATGCTAAAACTGCTCTTAAAGAGTTAGAAGGTCAGCATGCTCCGATTTTTATCTTAAGAGGGCATGGGTTTTATGTTTGGGGAGCCAATGTCAAAGAAGCTAAAAGACATTTAGAAGTTTTTGAGTATATTTTCAAATATTTTGTAGAAAGAAAAAGGTTAGCCGTATGAAGACAGAGTTATTTTTACCAAAAACAAATTTTAGAACAACTGATGTTAATGAAATTAAAAACACCTTGCAAAAATATGGTGTTGAGTTTACTCGTTGGGAAGCTGATCGTAAGCTTCACGATGATGATACTCAAGAAACTATTTTAGAAGCTTATGCCCATGAACTAAAACCTTACATGCAAAAATACGGATATTTAACGGCAGATGTGATTAACGTAAGTAAAACTACACCTGATATTGAAGCCTTAAGAGGTAAGTTTTTAAGTGAACACACTCATAGTGAACATGAGATTCGGTTTTTTGTAGATGGGGCAGGAATATTTTGGTTTCATTTTGAAGATGGCACTGTAGCAAGGCTTAATTGCGTTAAAAATGATTTCATGTCTGTACCGAAAGGTGTAAAGCATTGGTTTGATTTAGCTCCTTATTATCATGTTAAAGCTATCCGTATTTTTTCTAATAAAGAAGGCTGGGTGGCTCAATACACGAACTCTGGTGTTGATTTAAATTATCAGGATGTAAAATGATTAAGTTTATACTTTTAGATATTGAAGGCACTACAACCTCTATTGATTTTGTTCATAAAGTTTTATTTCCGTATTCTGACGAGAGAATGGAGACATACTTAAATGAAAATCAAAATATTCCTGAGATTGCAAAAGCAATAAAAAATTTTAAAGCAGGTTTAGACCAATACAATTATGGTAAGGCTGAGAATTTAGCAGATGTTGTGCGTATTGCAAAAGCCATGATTAAAGATGATGTTAAGTATGGCCCACTTAAAATCTTACAGGGGTTTATCTGGGAGTACGGATATAAAAGCGGTGATGTTAAAGGGCATGTTTACCCTGAAGTAAAAGAGGTTTTTGAAAAGTGGAAAGAGCAAGGTTTTAAATTAGGTATTTACTCTTCAGGATCAGTGTTGGCTCAAAAACTTATTTTTGGATTTACTGAGTTTGGAGATTTAACACCGTATCTATCTCATTATTTTGACACAGAAGTTGGACATAAACGAGAGGTAGCTTCTTATAAGACTATAGCTCAGAAGCTTAATCTAGAGCCGGCACAGATCTTATTTTTATCAGATCGTTTTGAAGAGCTAGATGCTGCTCAAGGAGCTGGAATGCAAACTGTTTTAGTGCAAAGAGATCAGGAGCTTGATCCAAAAATAACTCATCAGCAGATTAAAAACTTTAACGAAGTAAACTTATTATCATAGTTTTTTTGATTTAAGAATATTTTCTTTTGAAGTAAGTAAAGACGAAGATCACCTTAGCTAAGCTAAGATGATCTTAAAGCATAAAAACATTCTTTTTAATCATTATACAGCGGTTTAACCCATAAAGTCTGTTCACGGTCAGGACCCACGGAAATCATATCAATTGGAGTTCCTAACTGGCCTTGAATGTAGTTAATGTAATTCATGGCTTTTAAAGGTAAATCTTTAAGAGCTTTCACTTTTGTGATGTCTGATTTCCAGCCTGGGAGCATTTCGATAACAGGTTCAAGTTTTGCCACTAATTCCACAGATGTTGGAAACTCATGAATGATCTCACCATTAAGTTTATAGGCTGTGCAAACACCAATCTCATCAAGACCAGATAAAACATCTAACTTCATCATCGCAAGGCTATTAATACCGTTTAGACGGATAGCATACTTAAGAGCAACTAAATCTAACCATCCACAACGACGAGCACGTCCGGTCGTTGATCCAAACTCGTGCCCATCTTTTTGAATTTGAGCGCCAACTTCGTTACTCAGTTCACTCGGAAAAGGGCCACTTCCTACACGTGTGCAGTAAGCTTTAAAAACACCAACAATTTTAGAAAGATGATGTGGGCCAAGACCTGCACTGATAGATCCCGCACCAGACAGTGTAGAAGAGCTTGTAACAAATGGGTATGTGCCATGAGTGATATCTAAAAGAGTTCCTTGCGCGCCTTCGAACAATAGTTTTTTACCTTGTTTAAGTTTTTGTGAAACTAATAAACTCACATCAGTGAGTCTATAAGGCTTTAATTCTTCGAGGGCAGGTTTAATTTGTGCGATGATATCATCGGCTTTAATTTCTGGCGCATCGTAAAGGCTTTTAAGAAGTACATTTTTTTCTTTTAAAGCATGTTCGATTTTCTCTTTTAAATTTGCAGTATCAAATAAATCACTCATGATTAAAGCTCTGCGTGAAGCGCGATCTTCATAAGCTGGGCCAATGCCTTTGCCCGTTGTTCCGATTTTTCCATCAGAGAGAGCCTTTTCACGAGCTTGATCTAAAGCTTTATGATAAGGAAAAAGCACAGTTGCATTATCTGCGATAAGTAATTGCGCATTTGTTAGAGGTAAACCTGTAGCTTTGAGCTTTCTGATTTCTTCAGCTAAGCCGATAATATCCACTACAACACCAGAGGCAATCACGCAGATTTTAGTTGAATGAAGAATGCCAGATGGAATTAAATGTAAAACTGTTTTTTGTCCGTTGACTACGAGCGTGTGGCCAGCATTGGAGCCACCTTGAAAACGTACCACTGTGTCCGCTTGCGCTGCAAACACATCAACAAGTTTACCTTTTCCCTCATCTCCCCATTGAGCCCCAATTACTACTACCGCAGACATAACTACATCCTTTAATCGTTGAACATTAAGCTTTCCCACTCATTATTAAGTGGTAAAGAGTTTTTAATTTTATTATTTTTAATATAATCAATACAAAGAGAGCTTCCTTCTAAAGAGGCTTTTAAGAAAGCTTGCTCTGTTAAGGCTCCTATATGTTGAGTGAGAATGACTTTTGAAGACTTCAAAAGCTTTGAATCACGCGGAAGGGGCTCTTTTGTAAAAACATCCAAGCCAGCGGCTTTGACAAGATTATTTTCTATAGCCTCAATCAGGTCATCCTCGTTGATAACCGATCCACGAGAGGTGTTAATCAAAACACAGTCGCGATTAAGATATTCAAAGTGTGATTTATTCAACATGTTTTTAGTCTCGCGTGTGAGCGGAACATGAAAACTAATAATATCACTTTGCTTTAAAAGCTCTTCGTAGCTTGATCGCTCAACGTTATAATGTTTAAAAACTTCATCGTCTTGATAAGGATCAAAGACGACAACATTCAGGCCAAAAGCCTGTGCGAATTTTAAAACTTTTTGGCCTATACGGCCTAGGCCTACGATCCCATAATTTTTTCCAGCCAACTCTTGGCCTTGGAGGAGTTCTCGATTCCATAATCCGGCTTTAATGTTTTTATGAGCCTCTAAAAGTGGACGATGCGTAGCTAAAACTAAAGACCAAGTTAACTCAGCTGCGGATTGAGAATTTGCATCAGGTGTGTACATAACAGTTATATCACGCTTTCTCGTTTCAGCGAGATCAATGTGATCAAATCCGCTCGTGCACGTGATTATGAATTTTAAATGAGGGGCTTGGTTAAGGAGTTCCGTCGTTATTTTAGTTTTACTTCTGATGATTAATCCCGTGGCTTGAGGTAAAAAGTTTTTTAAACCAGAGTCCTGATTTGTACCTAAAGAGTTTTGCGGAGATAAATTTTGTGGGATTTTTTCGATGTGACCAATGTTTGCATTTTTTAATTTAATTAATGCTTCAGAAGAGAATTTTTCAGTAATGACTATGAATTGATCCATCACTTTCTAGTCTTTAACCACAGTTGCGATTTATTTTCAACATCATTTATATCAAGAGTGTAAGAAAAATCATTTAAGGCGTGAGCAATACGCAGCGTAGTTTGATGAAGATCGTAATCGTCAATATAACCCATATGGCCTAGACGAATTATTTTTCCTTTGAGTTGATCTTGGCCACCCATGACCGTGACATTGTATTTTTTTTCTAGGTGTTCTCTAAATTTGGCACCATCTATAGAAGAAGGTAAATTTAAAGCCGTGACGGAATCACTCGGGCTTTCCGAGTAAAGCGTTAATTTAAGCAAGGCCGCCATGTCTCTTGTGTACGAAGCTCTACGATGAATCGTGGCAAATAAAGCGACGAGACCTTGTTGCTGGATGTTTTCTAATACAAAATCTAAAGCTCTTATAAGAGTAACATTTGAAGAAAAAAATGTTTCTCCTTTTTTATTCGCATTTAACTCTTTGCGGACATCAAAATAATAACGAGGTGTTTTATTGTCTTCGATAACTTTCCAGGCTTTTTGTGAGAAACTAACAAGACTCAACCCCGTAGGTAACATAATAGCTTTTTGGCTTCCAGCCACTACTCCATCAATGTGCCATTCGTCCATGGGAAGCGGAAAAGCCCCTAAAGCCGTGATGGCATCCACTAAAAATAAAGCCTTGGTTTTACTGACTACAGATGCAATGTCTTGAATAGGGTGAGTCGTTGCAGTGCTGGTTTCGCAGGCTTGAGTTAAAACAATATCTGTGTCGGGATGAGTGCTTAAATAAGCTTCTACTTGTGAAGCTGTAGCAGCTTTACCCCATTCGACATTCATTCTATGAACATCAGCACCATAAGTCTCAGCCATTTCAGCCCAGCGCTCACCAAATTTTCCGGACACTATGGCAAGTACTTTTGATTTTGGTTTAAGCACATTGATTAAAAGGGCTTCCATGCCGCCGCTACCAGTAGAGGTTAGGATAAAAACATTCTCTCTGGTTTGAAAAAGCTCTTTAAGTTTATGAAGAACATTTTTTAGAATGACATCAAACTCTGGAGTTCTGTGATGAATCATCGGAAGTGCAAGAATTTTTTGGACTTCGGGGTGGAGTTGTACGGGGCCTGGCGCTAATAAAATAGGTTTTGATGTATCAATTGACATTTCAATTCCCTTCGGGGTTTTATTACATCAATGAAATTAAACTTTGTCTCAGAAAAACTAAAGCTGACAGGCTCTGTCATAGGACTTCTTATTTATTTAAGTGGTTTGGTGGTATTTAACTCTTCATGCGCTTATAAACTTAGCAGTAAATCTGATCAATTGCCTGGTGGAGTTGAGAAAATTTTTGTACCCGTGTTTAAAAACTCTTCACAAGATCCAGGTGCAGAAGTTTTTTATACAAATGCTATAAAAAGAGAACTTTTAAACTCTTCAGTTGTAAAGCTCGTAGATAAAGAATCTGAAGCTGATGCTGTATTGATCGGACGTATCGTAAGTATAGAGTCCACTTCTGATGATGCTGTGATCGAGGCTAAAGACACAAAGTATTTACCAGGAAATACAGTTTTATCCACGCAAGTTACGGTCAGAGTGAATGTTAATTTACAACTTAAGAAAAAAGGCTCCTCTGATGTTTTATGGACGAGTGATTTTCGTCAAGAGCGTAATTACACACCGCCACAACTTACTTTGCCAGTCATAAATTCCGCAAACAACCTTTACAATTTGTCCGCGCGCAGGCAGACTCTTGAAACTTTATCCAAAGAGATGATGCAACTTGCTTTTGACCGCATGGTGGATGATTTTTAATGGCAGTTATTGATCAGAATAAATTCTATAAAAACCTCGAAGCAGGGGAGTTGTCTCCAGTTTATTTTATTTTTGGTGACGAGCCGTTTTTAATTGAGCAATGTGTGAGCCGTTTTAAATACTCAATGTTGGATGAGAACTCCATAGATTTTAATTACTCTCTTTTTTATGCGGCTGATGCAAATGTGCAAGATATTAAAGATGCTGTAGAGACACTGCCTGTTTTTAATCCTAAAAGACTAGTGATCGTAAAAAACTCTCATGAGTTTAAAGATTCGGAGTGGAGCGAGTTAGAGTCTTTATTTAAAAATCCTGTGGATTCCACAGTGTTTGTGCTTTTAGCGGATAAAGTAGATAAAAGAAAAAAACACTTTAAAACATTAATCGATTCTGCAGATGCGATCGAGTATAAAAAACCTTATGATAATGAGGTTCCTCGGTGGATCAATTACTACGCTCAGGAGTATGGTTTAAAGCTGAATCAAGCCGCGAATCATAGGCTTCATAAATTAGTTGGTAATAATTTATCAGAAATTTACGCACAACTAGAAAAGGTCAAGACTTATCTTGGTGATTCTAAAACATCTGTAGATGTAGAGGATATTAACAACGTTGTATCTAACAGTCGTGAAGAAAGTGTTTTTGCTTTCACTAAAGCAATCGGTAAAAAAGATAAAGTTTTAGCCTTAGAGCAGATCATCACTTTATTGGATCAAGGGCAAAATGAGATTGGCGTTGTCAGTTTGTTAGCTCGCCATATGAGGATTCTTCACACTGTGCGTATGGGGATGGATCAAGGTGTGGGAGGCTCAAAATTAGCGAATATGGCTAATATTTCTCCGTACTTCATTGATGATTACTGTGATCAAGCGAAAAACTGGTCAGTTAAAAAATTAGAAGACTCTTTGGTTTTGTTAAGCCAAACAGACAAAGCCTTAAAGTCATCTCCGTTATCTGCACACATTTGGCTTGAAAATCTCATCTTAAAAGCTTGCACAATGTAAGCTATCGGTGACCTGCCGAAGAAGGTGCGTAAGCCTGATTCCGCAGGACATGCGAAGGTGCGTAAGCCTGATTAAAGTGACAATTCTTGTCTTCCAAAAATTCTTTTAAGTGTAGCTTTGAGTACAGTGTATGAGAGTTTGACAGCTCCCTGTTAGAATCATTACAGGCGAAAAAAATACAAAAATAGTTTAAAAATAGTTATCGAAATTAAGACCTAGACTAACTTATTGTGAGGTGACTATGAAATCTAAATTATTTTTTTCTCTCATTGTTTTAGGGAGCGTACTTTTGATGGGATATCAAAATGCATCAGCCAGCTTTACTAAACCTCAAAAATTAAAACAGCAAGACTCATCTCAAGGTGTTATAGAAGGTAAAGTTATAAACACTATCGCTGATGATGAAGGATTGAAAATTATTTTAGATTCAAATGGTCAGATCAAAACAATTTATTTACCAAGAGTGACAGAAAATAGAGCTCAAAGAGAAGAAGCCATGCAAGCCCGTGGAACGGGTAAAGTAATTAAAATCAAACAATCTGCGCAAGCGCCAACATTATAAGAAACGGACTTAGAGCTTATGAAAACTAAAAGACTTATTCCTTATGTAATGACTTCGATCTTAACCATGCAAGCCCATGCGATTATTTCTGATAGCTCCAACAATGTAAATGGCCAGCCTTTGCAAATACAGCAGATGAATATAAATGCAGATTCAAATATACAAGTGATGCAAGCTCAACAGCCTGTAGCCGTAATACAAGCCTCTGTAAATAGTGAAGCTTTAAATCGCTTGAATCAAATGATCTCTGTTCTTGAGCATGAAGGTATGCAAAAGGAGTGGTACTTATCTTCTTCTGTATCTCAGCAGTTAATGAATATGGCTCAGTCTCAAGGAGAGAGTGTTGTACGCAACTCAGTTGAACAAATAGTTATTCGTGCGTTAAGAGATTTAAATCGTGGATATGTAACTCCAGATAGATTGCCATCTAAAACAATTGTAACTCCAAAAGAAGTGTCATCAAAAGCACTTCAAGAAGCCGCTCAAGGCTTTGTAAGTGGACGTTATTCAGTACACGATGTCGTAGGGCAATTTAGACCTAAAAATGTGAATTACGTAAAACTACTTAAAATTTATCAAAAAATAGTAGCCATGAAAGAAGCTGGAGAGATTATGTCTGCACCAGATAAGCTTTCAACAGTTAAAAAAGGTGCTACCGATGCAAAGTCAATTTTATATGCTCGTCAACGTTTAGCTATGTTTGGTTATGACAACAATACAAGCGAAACAACTTACACATCAGATTTAGAACAAGCTATAAGAGATCTACAAGAAAATAATTTGTTAAAACCAGACGGCGTGTTGGGAATAAATACTTTTGGTTTATTAAATACTCCCGTTGATCAGATTATATCAAGTTTGAAGATTAATTTGGATCGCTCTCGTTGGTTACCTGATGTCATGGCTAAAGATAACGAGTATGTCCACGTTAACTTAGCAGCACAAAGATTATTTTACTATAAAGACAACGTGATCACTCTAACTTTTAGAACAATCAATGGTCGCGTAGAACGACAAACACCAATTATGTTTGATAAAATCAATCATATGAGAATTAATCCCACATGGACAATTCCATCAACAATCATGTTCAAAGATAAACTCCCTATTTTTAGCTCTGATCCAGGAAAAGTGTCTGCAATGCACATGAAGCTTGTAAGTGATGTTGATGGAAGAGAAATTGATCCATATTCTGTAAACTGGAGCTCGTTGTCACAAAGCTATATGCCATTTTCAGTTGTGCAAAAGCCTGGTCCTTGGAATGCCTTGGGTTTTATTAAGTTTCCTTTACTTGTTAATAGAGAAGCTATTTACATGCATGACACTAACGACAGACATTTATTTGCTAATAGCAAACGTTTAATGAGTTCAGGCTGTGTACGTATTGAAAAACCTTTTGAGTTAGCTGAGAAACTTTTAAGTAATAAAACGGATTCTTCAGGATATCCAATATACTCCGCTGATACCTTAAGATCTATGTCTGAAGGTTTAGCGGTCCCACCAGAGAATGATACGAAGATAGATTTAGGCCGTACAGTACCTGTTTATTTGTTGTATGAAACTGCGCAAGTCAACGATCATGGTCAAATGACTCTTGTAAGCGATGCCTACGGCGTAGATGCTATGACTTACAGATTGATGATCAGCGGTAGATAAGAGTATCAGTAAATATAGAAGTGTTCTCTTTTGTTGGGACACTTCTTATCAGTAAGCATTTTATTTAAGTCGTGGCCTTAGTTGTTTTTCGGTAGATGATTTCAATGCTAGCTATCTAAGAGAATACGGAAACTTATAATGCGTAGGCTACCCTTAAAATACGGACCTTGTTTAACTTTTGAAATCAATCAAGGCCAAAGTTTGACCTATTAAGGACTTCTAATGAAAGTTTATTTATTTTTGCTATTTATCAGTTTTGCAAGATTGTCAGAAGCTGCCGAAAGTAAAACTTGTGTGCCTATCCCCTTAAAGGAAGTTTTCAGAACTCATCTCAGGTTATTGATTTTCCTGATGGACGATCTCTGGTGGTCGTTGGTCATGCACATGGAGCGAGGCAATTAATCTACAGCAAATATTCTTTAAAAATTATGGATAAATCTTTTGCGCAGATATCAGGCCCTGATTTGCAACAGATGCTTTTACAAATAAATGCGGAAAATTCAACGACAGTTTTTATATATCATCCTTTTATAAAAAGCCTATCATCATCTACAACGACTGTAAATACAGATGCCTTAAATAGATAGTAAAAAAAAAGCCTCGTTATTACGAGGCTTTTTTCATAAATGTCTTTTCAGAAAATTATTGTCTTTCTGAAATAGGTTTTACACTTCTTTGCGGACTTCCGATGTACTCAGATAAAGGACGGATAATTCTGTTGTTAGCGGTTTGTTCCATGATATGAGCTGACCAACCTGTAGTTCTTGCCATTACAAAAATAGGTGTAAAGAAATCAATCTCAAAACCCATCATGAAGTAAGCAGGGCCTGCCGGGAAATCAAGATTAGGATAGATTTTCTTTTTCTCCACCATAACCTTTTCTAAAGATGAATACATTTGCATCCATTTTTGTTCACCCGTTACATCAGCCATAACCTGCGCATATTTTTTCATAGTGGGAACACGTGAATCACCTGACTTGTAAACACGGTGACCAAAGCCCATAACTTTACGTTTATTAGCTAAAGCGTCTAACATCCATTGCTCAGCCTTGGACGGATCAGCAATTTCTAGCATCATGTGCATCACCATTTCATTAGCTCCACCGTGTAATGGACCTTTCAGAGCTCCAATACCTGCCGTTGTTGCAGAGTAAATATCAGATTGAGTTGAGGTTACAACACGCGATGTGAATGTAGAGGCATTAAAGCTGTGCTCAGCGTATAAAACTAAAGAAACATCAAAAGCC
>JBKBTW010000011.1:14643-26966 GCA_046291245.1 Pseudobdellovibrio sp.
AAAGCCTTAACTACACGTGCATCTGGCACTTGGCCAAAACACATATGAAAAAAGTTTTCTGCGATACTTAAAGACGGATTTGGAGGGATAAAATCCAAACCTTTCTTAAATCTGTAATCAGCGGCAACCATAGTTGGGATTTTAGCTAATAAGCGGATAGCTTTATCCATATTTACAGCCGGAGTAGCATCCCATATTCTTTCGTCTTCGCACCCTAAGAAGCTCACGCCTGTGCGGATAGAATCCATAGGGTGGCATTTTTTAGGTAAAGCTTTGATAACATTTAAATTGTCTTTTGAAATATCGCGCAATGATTTTTCTTTAGCTGTAAACTCAGCCAATTGTGTTTTATTAGGTAGTTCGCCGTTGTAAAGTAAGTAAGCTACTTCTTCAAAAGAGCAGTTTTCTGCTAAATCTTGAACTGGGTATCCACGGTAAACTAATGAGTTTGTTTCGGCGTTTACCTTAGAAACTGCTGACGTATCCATAACAACGCCTTCAAGACCTTTTTTAACATTCATTTTTTCTGGTTCGGCTACATAATCTGGATTGATGTACTCAGACATTTTATTCTCCCTTTAAAGACTGGTTTTATTGAGTCTTTGTTTTGAAAACCCTCTGTAGAAGAATGACTCACGAGAGGTTTTAATATTAATTTACTGATTTAACTTGAAGTTAAATATATTTTGGTCAAATGAGTTATAAGCTTCGTAATCTGTGAGGGCATAAAGCTCAGCACGAGTTTGCATTAAGCTTACAGCATCATTTTGTGATCCTGTTGATTTAATGATATCAAGACCTTTTGCTGTATTACCCATAGCCAATCTAAATGTCGTCACAGGATAAATCACAAGGTTATAACCTAAATTTTCTAACTCAGTTTTTGTGTAAAGCTTACCTTTACCAAATTCAGTCATATTGGCTAAAAGTGGTACGCTGATTGCTTTTCTCATCGCTTCGAATTCTTTTTCATCCTGTAAAGCTTCAGGAAAAATCATTTCTGCACCGGCATCAACATATGCTTTAGCACGATCAATAGATTTATCTAACCCTTCGCTTGCGCGGGAATCAGTTCGAGCAATAATTAAAAAATTTGGATCTAATTTTTTACCATTAACTGCCGCTTTGATCTTTTTAATCATTTGGTTAGATTCAATAACAGATTTATTGTCTAAATGACCGCAGCGTTTTGGATTTTCTTGATCTTCTAAATGACAACCAGCTAGGCCCATCTCGATGAACTCTTGTATTGTACGAGTAACATTCATAGGTTCGCCCCATCCTGTGTCCGCATCAATAATGGATGGAAGTGAAGTGGTGCGTGCAATTTGACGACCACGTTGTGCAACCTCGGTTAAAGTTGTAAGACCAATATCAGGATAACCTAAATCGTTAGATAAAACTGATCCAGAAATATAAACTCCATCAAAGCCCTTTTTTTCAATCATCATACTCACAAGAGGTGAGTATGAGCCAGGAAACTGTAAAAGTTTTCCTGACTTTAATTGTTCTCTAAAAGCTTTTCTTTTTTCTGCCGCAGTCACTGAAGGAAATAGCATCTAGAAAATTCCTTTTTGATCGCGTTTGTTGTTCACCAATTTATCAATTGGGATTTGGACATTCAGCTGTTGAACTTCCGCAGCTGTCAATTCAGGTAATCTCTCACATAAAGAGATGAAGCGATTTCTTTCTTCTTTTGTGATGATGTCAGCGGTTAATGTGTCAAATTTTTTGATGTAATCTGCACGTTTAAATGGTTTAGCTCCCGCTGGATGCGCGTTTGCAACACCTAATTCATCCACGATTTTATCGCCGTTGTTCATCGTGATTTCTACGCGACCACCAAAACGTTTTTTGTTTGGATCAACCTCATGGTAAGCCGCAGTCCATTGAGGGTCTTCTAGAGTCGAAATCTTGTGCCATAATCTGATAGTGTCAGGGCGATTCGCGCGCTCAGGTGAGTAAGAGTCAACGTGGTGCCAAGTGCCATCTTGTAAAGCGACTGCAAAAATGTACATGATTGAGTGATCTAATGTTTCACGAGAGGCTTTAGGATCCATTTTTTGTGGATCATTTGCGCCTGTACCGATCACATAGTGAGTGTGATGAGACGTGTGGATTACGATAGATTTAATATCATCAAAGTTCGTAATTTTTGAGCGCATACGAGCTGCTAAATCGATTAAAGCTTGTGATTGATACTCAGCAGAGTGTTCTTTTGTGTAGGTTTCAAGAATAGCGCGTTTTTCCTCGCCAACTTCAGGAAGTGGTACAGTGTATTTACCATCTTTACCATCTAACATGTAAGCGATAACAGAGTCTTCACCTTCGTAAATTGGAGATGGAGCGCCTTCACCGCGCATAGTTCTATCAACAGCTTCAATAGCTAATTTTCCTGCGTGCGCAGGGGCATAGGCTTTCCAAGAAGAGATTTCACCTTTACGTGATTGACGAGTTGTAAAAGACACATGCACTGCCTGTTGAATAGCTTGGAATACAGTCTCAGTTGGTAAACCTAAAAGTGTACCAATACCACCAGCAGATGCTGGAGCTAAGTGAGCAATGTGATCTTTTTTATGCTTATGTAAACAAATACCTTTAACTAAGTTTACGTGTAACTCGTAACCAGATACGATCGCACGCAATAACTCTTTACCGTTTTTACCTGTTTGTTGAGCCACAGCTAAAATAGGTGGAATATTATCGCCTGGATGAGAGTAATCAGCAGCTAAGAAAGTGTCATGATAATCTAACTCACGAACAGCTGTTCCATTAGCCCATGCCGCCCACTCGCATGAAAATTTTTGATCGTTTGGCATACCAAACACAGTCGCACCACCAGCACGAGGGTGAGCTAAAGCCATCGCACGTGCTGAAGCAACAGGGTGACGGTTAGCTGCTGCAATAGCAACGGATGCATTATCGATGATTCTATTGATCACCATATCAATAACATCTTCTTTCACTGGGGCAGTGTCAGTGCAGATCTCAGCCATTTTCCACGCTAATTGATCTTTACGGTCGATTTTTTCTTTTGATGGATAAACACGTACATTATGTTGACGCATATGAATAACTCCTTAGGGTTTAAAAAATAATAACCCCAAAAAATTACCTTAGAATACGCCAACTGACAAATGAAATGCTCCGTCTGACTCATAGCTTTTTTTGTCTAGCTTGCGGGCATATTCAAGGTTTAGAGGACCAACAGGAGTGTTATATCGTAAACCGATACCAGCGGAGTCGCGGTATTTATCTTTGATCGGAATATTATCCACCGAAACTTCACCACCGTCATAAAAAACAGCACCTGAGAGGCTTTCTGATTTAAACAAAGGAAATCTAAGCTCAGATTTTATCAGCTGGTAATTTGATGAGTTTTGAATTTTATAATTGATGCCTATTTGACTGGTCGATGGAAAAAACTCTCCAGATTCAAAACCACGGATAGTTGATCGACCACCAAGAATAAAACCCTCTTTGTCAAAAGCGACACCGTATTTTGGGTCTTGAATGTTTTTAATATAACCTGCTCTGTAGGAGTTAGCCCAAACAAGGCCAACTTTTTCTTGCAATGTCCAGTAGACGGTTGTCTGTCCTGCGAGCTTAATGAAATCATCCACATTGTGATTTCCTAAGGCATCCGATGCGTATTCAAAACTTAAACGTGACCAGTGGCCATGTTGGGGATTTAGAACGCTGTCGCGATAATCTATATCAATAATTGGACCGGTGGATGAAATAACCATGTCTTCGCGAGAGTAGTTGTGTTTGAGTTCATCTTCGCGTTCTATGCCACGATCCACATAGTTTGAAATATTCAGAATCTCGTAAATCCCAGTGATGTGGGATGTAATATCTTGCTCCAAAGACCAAACAGTTTGATTTGTTAATGTCACTTTACGGATATTGATATCTGTAATACTTCTTGAGCTTGTGTAATTTAAACGGAAACGCAAGCGTGTATCGAGGAGATAAGGCTCTAGGTAGCCAACTGTGATTTTTGATTCGATAAATCTAATAATATCTGGATTGTATTTTCCCTCAGCGCGAGCAGAAGCTCCGCGCCCCCAGCCCCCGATATTTCTATAAGCCACACCTAAATAGCCTTGAAGTGTGAAGTCATTTTCATTAGTCACACCAACACCACTCGTAAAGACCCCAGGCTTTCTTTCTGCTACTCGTACAACGACAGTACGATTACTCACTTGAGTATCAGCCTCTAGAGTGTAGATTTCGACAGAGGAAAAGTGTCCTGTTCTTTGTAACCTTGCTATGGACTCTTCAAGAACGCTAGGAGTAAGCAAATTTCCAGGTTTAAATTCAAGCTCTGTTAAAATGACCTTTGTATGCGTTAGCGAGTTGCCTTCAATAACAATAGAATCGACTCTGATTTGTGGACCTTCGTATATATCAATGTTAATATCAGCCTCTGTTAAGTTCTCAGAGTATTGAACGAGTTTTTTATTTTCTGAAAGGATTTTTGATTCAATAAAACCATTTTCAGTGTATTTGATTTTAAGGTTGTTAAGGGATTTTTCTAGTTGTATTAGGCTTAGTTTTTGTCCTTCGTTGAGATCTAAAATACGTATGATTTCAGACGTGCTATAGTATTTGTTGCCTGTGATGTGTATCTTGTTAATGACGGCTTGTGGACCTTCATCAATCTGTAATACGATGATTCCTTTTTCTTGTTTTTTTCCTTCGGTTCTAACTTGAAGGCGTGAAAGTTTTGCGTTCACGAAACCATCATTTTGTAAGAATATAATTAAATTTTTGGCTGCTTGTTCGATATCTTCACTTATGAGGATGCTATCTTGAGTTTTGGAGGAAGATAGACTTTTAAATTTTTCAACATAATATTTTTCAGGTTTTGAGAGATTACCTGTAATGCTAATAGTCTTGATTTTGACCATAGCGCCTTCATTGATATCTAAGTTTATATTAATAAACTCTCCATTTTTACTGACTGAATTAGCAACCTCAACATGCATGTAGCCTTTTTCCAAGTAAAAGCTTTTAATTTTATCGGCAAGATCTGATCCAAAATTTTCATCAGTTGAGGAGTATTGCTCTAAATTTAAAATTTCATCTTCTATGTAAGAGCGAGAGTAAGAAGAACCTGCGAACTCAATATTGTATTTTTGAGTAGGGTCAACTTTATAAACTAAACGCGCAGATGATTCATCAGCGCTAAAAAGAATTATTGGAGTTGGAACAGGTGAGAGATAATAACCTGATTTATTTAAAGCTTTTCTCAGTGTCGAATGGGCATTCTTTAAACTAGTTTCATTTAAAATTTTTCCGATTCCGCCCCAATTAAAATAACGCTTGATTTCCTCAGCCTCTTTTTGTGAAAGACCTTGAACTTCAATTTTGTCGATTCGCGTGCGAGGGCCGAGTTTAATATCAAATACGAGTGTTTGCTCTGCGGATGATGATTTCTTCACTTGAGTTGTGATATTAACTTTACGAAAACCTGAGTTAATGTAATAACTTTGAAGTTTATCCACGGCTATCGATACTTTTTGTTCATTGTTCGCATCTTGTGGAGTTATGGATATCAGTTGTAGAGCCTCATCGTAGTCTAAGCTTTTAAGGCCATTAAATTCAATTTGAGTGATTTTTGGACTAATTGAAGCAACAAGATAGAGCTGATTATTTTTTTGCACGATTTTGAGTTGGTCAAAATTCATCTCTGTTTGCAGGTTTTTTAACAGTGCATTCAGTTCTTCGGGTTTGAAACTTTTTTGATTTAATTCAGGAAATTTTTTCTTTAAAGGTTCAATGATATCTTGAGGCCAATCATTGAAATTAAAAGCTGGATAAAGAGCAGCTGTTGTGCCTAACGCCAGTGTGTACTTTAAAAAGAAGAAAACGAACAAGAGTCTACGTAATGACATACTCATTATTTAAACTCCTTTTTATACTCTAGATCAACTCCGTATGTGCCTTGATCATTCGTTTTTTGAGTGACATTTGGATCCTCACTGTCGGTTTCATTTTGATAATTTAAGTTTAAAGAAAAATCTGGATGGAATAACCATTGTAATTTAACTTCATTGCTTTGTTGAGCTCCCGTAAGAGGGCGTGCATAAGACGCATTAATTTTTTTGCCTAGTTTTTTACTCACAATGACTTTAGGAACGGCTATGTTCTTTGTCGAATCAACAGAAGGAGATATTTGAACATTTAAACCAAGCTTTTCTTGAATCTGCTTGTTGATACGAGATTGATTGCTGATAACAGATAAAACCTCAAGGCCAGTTTGTTTTTGCTGAGTTGTAGATGTTAAATTTTGATCTTGAGTGGCTGTTGTATACCCTAAAGCTAATAAAGAAAAAATATCATCTCGACTAAGTGGAGGCTGTGATGTCGGGTTGATATTAAGATTATCAGCCCGCCCAGTAATAAGCAGGTTGATGTCGTAGTCACTTACGCGTGCGCTAGCATTAATGAAAATTTCTGGATTGATTTCAGGAGAGTTATTGTGATCTGGATTAAAAATAACGTATCCATTTTGGATTTCAAAGGGTTTATCTTTAAAGATGAGATTACTTCCAGGTTGAACATTTATACGTCCCGATATGATAGGTGCTTCAGGGGAGCCTGTAACTTGAACAGCACCTAAAGCAACACCTTCTAGGAGCGAGTTTTTAACAACGATTCCTTTATTGAATTGAGCATTAATATCAAAAATCAAAGATGGTGTTTGAGCGGTTAATTTTTGTTCAGGTAGATACTTACTTGGAGTTAAGGTGAACTTTTTATTTTCCTCAGATTCCGTGAACTCTTTTGAAACTAAACCATGATCGATAATATAATCAAGTTTAAGAGTGTAGGGCATCCATTGGCCTATAACTTTGAGTTTCACTAAACCAGAAGTCTGAATTTGTGGAGGGAACTCTAAATCAACCTTTGAACTGTCCGCTTGAATATTAATATCAAAATTATTAGGTCCTAAAAAATTAAGATAACCTTGCCCCGTTATAGGAGACTGGTTTAATGATGCTTGGAGCTGATTGATGATCAATTTAGACTGAGAAAAATCTAAATTGGCATTGATTTCTCTGATGGGGTAGGGAAAACCCTTTATTTGCACAAGACCATCTTTGACAACGCCATTACCCACAAACTGCGCCTTATGTGAGTTTATATTCAGGCCGAAGTTTAAGTTGAGTAAACCTGTTAGGTTATCTAAAGCAGGCACTAAAAATTGAATTGTTTTCAGTTGAAGTTGTCCGTTGACATAAAGCATGTCTTGATTTTGTTTAATTTCAATTTGTTGATCTTGCCCTTTTAGGAGAATAGGACTTAGACTGCGAAATCCCGATTGAAAAGTGACTTCGCTGGGTTTTTGTAGTTTTAAAATATGTAAGTTCTTTTGCAATGTAAAACTATTGATTTTAATAGCTCCATTGAATTTAGGAAAACTGTGATAAGAGCTTTTTAAATCAATATCAGCGGACAAAGATGAATAAGTGTCACCGTTATTCGGAGGCGCTACTTTGATGAGTGGAAGCAAAGTCATGGGATTGAAATCATGCAATTGTGACTTAATAACATAATCATAGCCAGCTTTAAAAGGCACTTGAACGTAGGCCTGCATTTGACGGCCAAACACTTGGCCGTTAAATTGGAAGTAATTTTGGTTAATACGAATATCGCCTTGGCTTGAAGGCAAACTTTGAGAATCAATAACTAAATCTTTAATTGAGGCTTGCCCTGTGATTTCAATTTTCTCCAAAGGCTCGTGAATTTTAGCATTTAAATTTACATTGCCTGTAGACTGAGGAAAAAGATTTAAAGCATGATCTATTTCTTCAAGTTTAAGATGGTGAGATTTTACATTTAAGTCAAAAGTTGGGTGATGAGATGTGAGAATAGAACCGCCGACGTTAATTTGACCTGTGGGTTTATAAAGAATAACTTCATTAAAGTTAATTTTATCACCAGTCGCATTTAGTTGTGCTGATAATTTTGAGAAGGATTCATCAGCAATCGAGCCTTGTTTAAGTTCAGCATTTAAGGTGTATTTTAACTTCCAAAAATCAAATGGACCATTAAAATCCATAGTGGCATAACCCAATCCTGTCAAATTGAAAGGTAAACTAAAACGTTCATTTAAAATATGGAGGATGCTTTGGCCATAAAGTTTATGAGCATTGACATGTCCATTTAAATGACTTGTATTAAAATTTAAATTAAGTTCTCCTTCATATAGGCTTTGTTTAACTTCGCCTTTGATGTCTTTTAAAGTTAAGCTCCCACTCTTGTAACCAAGTTGGGTGGATAGATTGCCGAGTTTGAATTGATCAATAATAAAGTTTTTAGCTGATAACTTTGATGAAATAGTGCCTGTGTCAGTTGTACCCTGTGTTTCAAGCTCGCCGGACAAAGTTCCTTTCATATTTAAATTTGCAAGATTTTTAAGATTTTCTAATTTGAAAGAGTCTGACTTAAACTTAAGATTAAACCCTTTCTCAAACTCAACGTTTCCTGTGGATGTAAATGATGAGTCTTTGATATGAGATTTAGCTTCATATGTTAATTGGTTTTGAGTGAGTTTTAGATTGCCATCAATGTGAGCTTGTTCAACCTCAACCAAAGTGTCTTTGTTTTTTAAATCAGTTTTTACATAGATCTGGTTTAAATCTATATTTGAATCACAAATCATGTTAAATGGGTAAATCTGCCCTGTGCAACCGGCTTTGGCTTTAGCATTTAAATCTGCAGGAATATTTTTTAAATCTAAAGAGTTAAAAAGTTTTTGTAAGTTAAAATTTTGCACGACAATGCTGGTATTGAATGTGTAGGGCTCGCGTTGAATGATCTCAAGTTTTGCCAAGTTAATTTTTCCAGCAGGGTGATCTATTCTGACATCATTGAAGCTAAATTCATTATTTTTCAGGCTGACTTTGATGTCAGCATCGCCGAATTTAAGATAATTAAATTGAACATTCTCCGTTTTGAGATCGATTTGACCTGTATTTTTTTGAAACCCTTTTCCGCTCACAGAGCCATCAAAAGTCAGTTGGCCGCCTATTTCCGGAGGCCTTTTAGCTTTGTCACCTATAAAGTAATAAAGAGGTCTAAGGTTCTCAAATACAAAAAGCCCAGAGGTTTCAATTGAAAAATTCGGCTCCGTAGTGAGTTTTTTGATATCATTAATTTTACCTGAAGCTGTTACAAAGGACTTATCTAGGTTTAGGGTCAGAGTATTGAGTTCAAGGCTGTTTTCATCCAGTTGCAGTTGCAACGATTGATTTGTTGTTACAGTCATGAGTTTATTTTCAATAACTGTGCTGATGGAGTTTTGAGAACGTTGTACATTAAGTGCTAAACTTTTTTTTAAGTTACGTAAATTGACGCGATCAAGTTTTGTCTCTATATCTAAAATAGGATTTTTTTGTTTGTAAATCACATTAGAGCGATTGATGACGACGCGATCAATAGGGATTTCAGGAAGCAAATCAAAAAGAGGCTTTAAATCAAGATCATTGTTTTTGGTTTTATCTTTTTCAGAAATTTTTAAAATACTTTCATTCAGTACGATGTCAGCACGATCAATTCTTAAGTAAGATATTTGTAATTGGCCAACCAATAAATTGAAAGGATCAATTTGAATTCGTAAACTCGGTATAGTCACAGAGTTTGTTTCATCACCGTTTAAATTAATTTTTGTATCTTTGATATAAGCTCTCAATTTAAGAAGTGAGAATTCAATGTCTTCAACTGTAACAGTCACGTACTCTTGTGTGGAATTGATTTTAGGGATTTGAGATTTTATGGATTTTAAAATAAGTGGCTTTAGTACTGTTAACCATAATGCTCCAATGATGATTAGGGATAACGCTGGCGTAAGTACTAAACTGACCTTTGTTGATTTTTTCATAGTGAGGTCCGCCAGTCTACAACTAGAGCTTCAGCGGATCTATAAAAAGGGACAACTTGCAATATGCTTTCCATAAGTCTTATAGCTAATTCTACTTGTCCTAGTCCATGATAGGCAATAGCTTTTAAATAAGTAGCTCCAAACGCTGCATCTGTATTTTGATCTATTTGATTCTCTAGGAAGTGCAAAATACTCAAAGCATCTAAATATCGACCGGCTTCTATCAAGGCTTCGGCCATGAGCCAGTTGCGAGCATTTGTCTCAGGAGCCATTTCAAGAATAGTTATGCTCGTGTTATACAGTTCAAATTGATAAGCAAGTATAGCTAAGTTATAAAGTTGATCAGGTTGTGTGACTTTGACTTGTTCAGAAATTTTTAAAATATTTTCTTTCATAGCACTTAAAAAATCTAGCGTATGAGAGTCTTTATCGTGATTGTGGCGCGGTTTAGTCAGCTGCTTTTGTGAGATGATTTTAGCTAATATTTCATCTGCTTTTTTTTCTAAGTGCGCTTGTTTAATTAAGCCTACTTCTAAATCGTTAGGATAAAGTTTAGTTAACTGCTGGAGGATGAGTTCTTCTTGTTCTGGAAGGTTGGCTGAGCGGTAATGGTTGAGCTGTTCAATGAGTTCTGTTTTTTTGCGAAGCCTATCTGTCGAGTAATTTTGTTGTAATAGGCGCGCTTCTTTAGCAACTTGCATAGAGAATTTTTTTACATCTTTATGATTAAGAGCTGTGGCTTCTCTGGGTTGAGCTAAAATGATGGCATCGCATAAATCGATGACGGCATTTGAAATTGATTTTTTTTGTTTAAGTAAAGCTTCTACAAAAAAGCCAGTGGGAAAAGATGAGATTTTGTTGTACTTGATACATTTGATGTAAAGTTTTTTTAAAAGTTCGAATTGCCCACACGTGATAAGAAAGTGCGAGAGCCCTTCAATTTCTGAAGAACTCAACACTTCATTTTTTTCATATTTGGCCACAAGTTCTCTGCTGACAACCTCAATGGAAGCGCCATCTTGAAATAGATTATGAATTTCAATTTCGAGACTGTTCGTACCGGCCAAACTTCACCTAAGGTATTATTTGTTTACACGTTCAACGTATTCACCCGTTGTCGTGTCAATTCTTAAAACATCATCTTGATTAATATGAAGTGGTACGTTAACCACTAGACCTGTTTCCATAGTGGCAGGTTTTGTAGCTCCTGTCACACGATCGCCTTTAATGCCAGGCTCTGTGTATGCCACTTTTAATTGTACAGCCTTTGGAACCTCAACGTTAACGGCTTTACCGTTATAGATCGTGATGAACACGGCAAGATTTTCAGTTAAATAATTTAAAGCCTCGCCAATTTCATGTTCCATCATCATCAATTGTTCATAATTAGATTGGTTCATAAAGTTAAAGCCATTGTCATCTTTGTATAAATACGTCATCTCGATATTTTGAACGTCAGGAACTTCAAACTTCTCGCCAGATTTAAAAGTTCTTTCTAAATTTTGACCTGTTATAAGATTGCGAAGTTTTGTGCGCGTAAATTGATTTCCTTTTCCAGGTTTTACGTGTTGAAAATCAACCACAACGTAAGGTTGACCTTCAACCATAAGTTTTAAGTTTTTTCTAAAGTCTGACGTTTCGTACATATGTTCTCCATGTTATAATGACCAATGAAATTGCGCTGCTTTTTGATTGAGGCGCTTTAGGATTTTAGACTAGGTCTTAGTCCGGAACAAGCGGCGTGTGAGACATCTCGTTTATTCTGCGCAGCAATAATTGACACTTTATTCAGATTTTATGCTGATGTAAAATCAACATTTTTGGATAGACAACAAGTTGTAGAACGTGTTATTGCTGCTGTTAAAAAGCACGAAAAAGCTGATCCTAACAAAGTTTCAGCCTCCTCACACTTGATCAACGATTTAGGTTTGGATTCCTTGGATGCAACCGAGGTATTTTACAACAAAAAATAATTTATATTAGATCGTCATGGAAGTTGAAAATGAATTCTCTATCGAAATTCCTGATGAAGAAGCCTTCAAGTTACTGTCCGTTGAAGACATTGTGAATTATGTGAGTGCTTCTCCCATGGCTAAATAAAAAAAATTGGTTTTTACTTAGGCCACACTGCCAATTGTTGGTCTTGATGTCATTTCTTCGACTACAACTGGTTTTTCATCACTAAGTATTCTTGGATTCAGCGCAATTTGAGCAGAAATGTTCATCAGTACGACTGCTGTAATTCTGATCACAAAAATACCAAATCCTTCGGAAATTTGTTCGCTTGGATAATTTCTTGTGCTCCAATCCACGATGAAAAGCACACTTTGAACGAGGCAATAAAGCAAAGTAAGGAACTGTGTAGCAAATAGTGCTTTCATGGTTCGTCCTGAAACTTGGAGAGTTTCTTGGGCAAAAGTTGTTGCGT
>JBKBTW010000227.1:0-3179 GCA_046291245.1 Pseudobdellovibrio sp.
ACAACAGAAACCGGAGAAGTTGGTAAACCTGCACTCAGGGCGTACTCCATAGCGACAACTGAGCATGATACAAAGAAGTTTAGATTAATTTTCAAATATGTAGAAAACGGACTTGCCTCCGAATACATTTGGAAACTTAAAGGCGATGAAACCCTTAATTTTACGGGCCCTTTTGGAAAGGTATTTTTTCAAGAGCCTCCGACTGAACAAATTGTATTTTTAAATACAGGCAGTGGGCTATCACAACACTTTTGTTTTCTTGAATCTAAAATGCTTCAGTATCCCAACTTGAAGTATAAAATGTATTTCGGGTTAAGATACGAAGAAGATATTTATTACGTAGATCAACTTAAAGCGCTTCAGCAGAAGTTGCCTCACTTTGAATTTCATTATGTCTTGAGTCGTCCAACCGACAAATGGGATGGAAAAAGAGGCTACGTGCAGCACTTTTTAGAAGAGCTTGATTACAAAAACACACCTACAACTTTTTATATGTGCGGCAATGGAGCTATGATCAAAGAAGTTAAACACACATTAATTGAGCTTAATCAATTTGATAAATCCCGCATATGGGCCGAAGCTTTTGATTAAATTATAAAATATGAGAAATTTTCTAAATGCCGTACCGGTTTATCATAGGGCTGTCATAGAACTTATCATAGCCGGCTCTATATGGGGAGCCTCATTTACTTTAGTTAAGTGGGCTTTAGTTGATTTCTCGACATCAGCCTTAATCTTTTGGCGTTTTGTGGTCGCTATTATTCTAGGTGAATTGACTCTCTATATATTAAATCGAGACGAATACAAAAATTCACACTCTGATCTTAAAGCCTCATTTGCAGCAGGAATAAGTCTTGGCGCAACACTGATCTTTCAAACGCATGGTTTAAACTTCACAACAGCGACAAACTCAAGTTTTATCACATCTCTGTATGTGGTTATGGTTCCATTTGCGAGCTTCTTTGCTTTTAAAACTTTGCTACGCTGGCATCATGTCGTTTTAAGTCTGATTGCTTTTTCCGGCATGGGTTTACTCTTAAACCTCAATAAAACGGATTTTTCTTTTAATGAAGGCGATCTTCTCACTCTAGGGGCAGCATTAGGAGGAACAGCGCACATTATCACAGTGAGCTTAGGAACAAAAAAAATGAAAAGCGCATTTAGGTTTAATGTTCTACAAACATTCTGGGCCTTGATGCTTTTAATTCCTTTTTTAGCTTACGAAATGGTAACTAAAAACATTAAAATTATTCCTGACCATGTAGGTTATGGATCTATTTTTTCTATACTCGGTTTATCTTTATTCGTCTCATTGATTGCTTTTTACTTACAAATAAGAGCACAAAATGTCTTATCAACAACTACAGCAAGTATGCTCTGTTTACTCGAAGCACCTTACTCTTTTATTTTTGCAACCGTTTTTTTAAAAGAAGCTTTAAGCCCACTCCAATTTGCAGGAGCAGGCTTGATTATGTTAAGCTCGCTGCTTTCGGTCTACATGGAACGACCAAATAACGGATAAAATTAAAATAACTGCGCCCGTTAGCCCTGTCATCCACTCTGGAATATGGAAGAAATAATCTAACAACATCATTAAAGCTAAGGCACCTAGGGCATAAAAAGCACCATGCTCTAAAAATCGAATCTGATTAAGCGTTTCTTTTTCAACAAGATACAAAGTTAAACTTCGCACAAAAAAAGCTCCGATACTAAGTCCAATCATGATTTGCACTAAACTTTGCGTAATAGCAAAAGCCCCAACAACACCATCAAAACTGAATGAAGCATCTAAAACTTCTAAATATAAAAACATACCAAAACCAGCAGACAGTATAGATTTTTTTGCATCAACTCCAGATTTTTTGGTCAGTTCTAAACCTTCAAGCCACGCTGAAAAACTATGAACCAACATATAAGTGACCATACCCCAAAGGCCAGGAATCAAAAATCTAATCTGATCCGCTTCTTGCATAAATGAAGTAATAGCTAACATTGTTATAAGAGCAATAGCAATTTCAACACCTTTAAACTGCGAAAGAAGCGCCAAAGGTTTTTCTACAACTTTAACCCAATGATCATCTTTTTCTTCGTTAATAAAAAAGTGTAAAAACACCATGTACAAGAACATTCCACCAAAAGCAGACACCGTTAAATGAGCCGATGTCATTATGCGCGCGTACTCGGCTGGATTGTTAAGGGATAGCATGAACGCCTCAACTGGATTTATATGCGCAACAAAAGTCACGATAAGAAGCGGAAACACTAAACGCATACCAAACACGGCAATCAAAATACCCCATGTTAAAAAGCGCCTTTTCCAAACCTCATCCATGTTTCTGATAACTGTTGCATTAACCACAGCATTATCAAAAGAAAGTGATATTTCTAAAACCGCTAAAATTAATGCCGTAAGTCCCGCCGCAATCATTGTTTTTACATGTCCTGTTTGCGACCACTCAAACCCCATCGCCGCAATTAAACCTAAAACAGTAAAAAGCAACGATCCTTTAATATATTTAAACATCTTCAACACACCTTTATTTTATTTGTTTTAAATTATTTATTTAAAATGCTATTTAAAATGACTTACCTAATATTTGTTTCAAAAATTTTGCGGTTTCGCTTTTCGCGATTTTCGAAACTTTTTCTGGTGTTCCTGTTGCTACGATTTCTCCGCCATAAATTCCACCATCAGGTCCGAGATCAATAATGTGATCAGCACATTTCATAACCTCTAGGTTATGCTCAATCACAAGAACAGTGTTCCCCTGATCCGTTAACTCTTGTAACAACTCAATAAGCTTTCTGACATCATCAAAATGCAAACCTGTCGTTGGCTCATCCAAGATGTATAAAGTTTTTCCAGTTCCTCGACGAGACAACTCTTTAGAAAGCTTCACACGCTGAGCCTCTCCACCAGACAACGTCGTTGAAGATTGCCCTAGAGTCATGTAATCAAGCCCCACCTTATGTAAGGTTTCAAGCTTGCGATGAATTTGCGAGTGATTTTTAAAAAATTCTAAAGCCTCATCAACATTCATATCCAACACATCAGAAATATTTTTATCTTTGTATTTGATTTGTAATGTTTCACGATTGTAACGTTTACCTTGGCACGTATCACATGTCACAAAAACATCTGATAAAAAGTGCATCTCCATTCTGATTTGTCCATGCCC
>JBKBTW010000228.1:0-3176 GCA_046291245.1 Pseudobdellovibrio sp.
TTTTTTAAAGAGTCAGGACTATCGTCCTAAACCTTTAAACAGCTTACAAAATGACTCGGGGACTTTTCCAATAGCAGTGGACGAGTTTTGCGACACTCTTCGCTTGCCATTGGACAACGAGGGTTGAAGTAACACCCTTCAGGCGGAGAAATCGGAGAAGGCACATCACCAGTTAAAATAATTCTTTCCTCTCGAGGTTTCGGATCGGGAATTGGAATCGCAGAAAGAAGGGCTTTGGTGTAGGGATGTTTTGGATTTTGATACAACTCAGTTGCATCAGCCATTTCGACAATTTGCCCTAAATACATAACAGCAACTTTTGTTGAAACGTGCTCAACCACTTTTAGATCATGTGCAATAAATACGTAAGTTAACCCAAGTTTTTTTTGTAACTCCATAAGTAAGTTAATAACTTGAGCTTGGATAGAAACGTCGAGTGCTGATACAGGTTCATCACAAATAATAAGCTCAGGATTTACTGCTAAAGCACGAGCTATGCCTACACGTTGACGTTGTCCGCCTGAAAACTCGTGTGGATAACGAGTTGCATGCTCTGGTCTTAATCCAACTAAATTGATTAGCTCTTGCACGCGTTCTTTGCGTGCTTTTTCATTTGGGTAAAGGTTATGAATGATCAAGGGCTCTTCTAAAATAGCTCCTACAGTCATACGAGGATTCAAAGAAGCATAAGGATCTTGAAAAATAATTTGCATACTTTTACGAAGATCACGTAAACGATTACCAGATGCATTGGTGATATTTTCACCTTTAAAATAAAGAGTACCGCTTGATGGTTCGATGAGGCGAATTAAACAACGTCCTAATGTGGATTTGCCGCAACCAGATTCGCCTACTAACCCAAGAGTTTCCCCTTTTTTAAGCTCAAAGGAGATGTTTTGGACGGCTTTCACCGCAGCCACTTGTCTAGAGAGTAAACCACCGTAAATTGGAAAATGCTTAACTAAATTATCAACTTTAAGTAATGATTCCATTTTATCTTACACCTTTTCGCTGGATAATGGATTAAAACAAGCTACACGATGTGTACCACGTAAATTTTCAAGATTAGGTTGGGTTTGTCTACACACATCAGTTGCGTACTTACAACGATCTTGAAAACGACAACCTTTTGGTAAGTTGTATAAACTTGGTACTAAGCCTGGAATTGTGTTCAGCTGAGTGAGTCGAGATCCTGTTTCAAAGTGAGGAATTGAGTCCAATAATCCACGTGTGTAGGGATGCTTCGGGCGATAAAAAATATCCTCTACAGTGCCATACTCAACAACTTTACCAGCATACATAACTAAAACATCTTGGCACATCTCAGCGACAACACCTAGATCATGTGTAATGAGGATCATACCAGCTTCAAACTCTTTTTGTACTTTACGCATAAGATCTAAAATTTGAGCTTGAATAGTAACATCGAGAGCTGTTGTAGGCTCATCGGCAATGAGTAATTGAGGGTTGCAGCTCATGGCAATTGCAATCATTACACGTTGGCGCATACCACCTGAAAGTTGGTGTGGATATTCATGATATCTTTTTTCTGCTGCAGGAATACCAACGAGTTTCAGCATATCAATTGCACGTTGTTTGACTTGTTCTTTAGATAAGCCTTTTTGATGAAGCTTAATACTTTCTTCAACTTGATTGCCGATCGTATAAACAGGATTTAAAGATGTCATCGGCTCTTGAAAGATCATGGCGATTTTATTACCTAAAATTTCACGCATTTCTTTTTCTGTTTTCTTAAGTAAGCTTTCGCCTTTAAAAGTAACGTCACCCGATACGATTTCACCCGGTTTTTGAATAAGGCGCATGATAGAAAGGGCTGTTTGAGATTTACCACAACCAGATTCCCCAACTATGCCTAGAGTTTGACCTTTTTTAACTCTGAAAGAGATATCATCCACTGGGAAGATCTCGCCATCATCTGTTCTGTACCGTGTTCTTAAGTTTTGGACTTCAAGTAGTGTTTCTGACATTCTTTGTTTATACTGAATAGAGAGATGAACAGCAATTGAAAATCCGATTTTTTGAGGAGTGCAAGCTTATATGAGATTAGAGAAAAACCCACGTTACGAATATATAGAAAAATGTTATGGTGCTGAAACTCCGCAAATGCAGTTGTCCAGACAATATGCTGATCAATTAGGTCTTGGGGCTATTTCAATTTCGCAAACAGAAGCACGCTTAATGAAGTTTCTTTTAACACTTATAAAGCCTCAAAAAATGGTCGAAATCGGCACGCTAACAGGATTGTCTTGTCAGTATTTTCTTCAATCATTACAACAAGATGGGATTATATACACCTTAGAAAAGTCTAAAGAGCATTTAGCTTTAGCCAGTGAGCCACTTAAGCCTTGGATTGAAAAAGGACAGTGTATTTTAATAGAGGGCGATGCGCGCGAAAAGTTAAAAGAGTTAAAAGGCCCATTTGATGCCGTATTTATTGATGGCAATAAAGCCGCTTATGGAGATTACTGGGCATGGGCATCGCACAACATCACTTCTGGGGGCCTCGTGTTAATTGATAATGTATTTTTGTCAGGTTCAGTTTGGTCTGAAGTGGGCGAATCAATAAACCATCAAAAATTCGGTGATAAACAAATTAAAGTTATGAAACAAATGATCCATGATGTTTTAAATCACCCCGATTTTGAAAGCGCATTTGTTCCTACAGAAGAAGGTCTGTTGTTAGCTTTTAAAAAGTAACACATTCATTTTGTACAGAGTTTGATAATATAATAGCTTGAGCTTCTCTAGTGTGCCACCAGATTTACAAACATTTAAATAGTGTCCTGCCAAACACGTACAAGAGCAATTTCAATACCTGTGCTCTAATGCGTTTCAAAGCGAGTCCTTTGTTTTCGTGAATTAAGATTGGTGCTTTTGACAGACTTTGATGATGAGTCTATTAAGAGCTTTAATCCAGTTTGTAATAATGCATAACAGAATTCCGATATTTATGAAAGGTGAAAAGGTATTCATTTGATTTTGAATCATTTGTGATGAAAAACCTGTTATAATGTAAGCTGGATAAATCCATTTTAAAATATACAGTAGAACAGAGTTTTGAATAATTAGGTGTACAGTCCTCGTGTAGTAGCGGGCGACGGGGCTTCCCATGGGAATAGGAATTAAAGGATCAAAGTAACTTTGTATATTAAAAT
>JBKBTW010000012.1:0-26366 GCA_046291245.1 Pseudobdellovibrio sp.
AGAGTCCTTTAAAAACAAGATCTTACAACGATGTGGCTTCATAAACTCTAGAAATCTCAACACCAATGGATGGTATTGGCATGTGACTACACCCCACTAATTGATAGAGAGGCCTTCTAATGAGGGTGCCCATTATAGGCTCATGTCTATGAGTTTGACATCTGTAAAGTATGCGCTCGTAATAAATGAGTTTAGATTAAGGCATAGACAATGCAATAGCTTCTAAAGTTAAAACAAAACCAATCATATTTAAGGAGACATTATATGATTTCTGTACGTTTAGCGACATTCGCCCTCATTGGTTTAAGCTTTACTCAAGCTATTGCTGGCTCTTATGATCAATGTCGCAGCCAAATGGGCTCTATTACTCGAGATACTGTTGCCATTTTAGCTGCGAATATTTGTACATTGGATTCTATGAATATGGATGAAAGAATGCCTTTTACAATCAAAAATACAACAACCTACTTGCATAAATTCGAAGTTAATAAATATGATGACATCATCGAAGTTACAGGAGAATGTGCAATCGGTACTGATTTTCATGAAAACGTCATTACTCCTGGTCATAAACTTCATATGATTTTTAATTCTGATAAGTTTAGAACTGAAAAAAATCCAGTTTTTAAAGGAAAACTAGATACCGCAGATGTTTTTGTTAGATTTGCAGACACTCAGTATTACAACACATTTTGCAGTGGCGCCGTAGGCTTCAGAGAGCTAAAGTCTATTTCGATTGGTGATGGAGTTTGGGATATGTTAAAACGTAAACGTACAAACATAACTGGCTTCACAATGAATCAAACTTGGGATGACATGTGGGATCGTACCAAGTTATTCGTAGATTTAAGAGTGCCTCAATGGAGCGGAAGACAGAATAGACTTATTTCTTCCTTTGACCGCCATGGAAATATTCTTGTAAAAGCAGGTCTCTATCTACACGTAGAAGAAGGAGCACAGGAGCTTTCACCTGGTTACAATAAAGCTAATAATATTTTTATGGGTGATAGAACTAACTACAAAGGCTGTAGTAATTTTATGAGAGCATCTGAAACAGATATACCTGCTATGATGGATGTGGGAAGCTGTAGAACATTACAATACAAATTAAAAGATGTTTTCTTAAAAGATTAATCCTGTGAAAAGGAAGCTTCATGAACAAAATAAATTATTTATTTACTTCTTTAATCTTCCTTTTTTCTTTAAATGGGCTTGCTCAAAGTTGGCAAAAAATTAATATTCCTGATGCATTCTGTGGAGACGGCAAGCCTTATTCTATTTTTCTAAAAAATAAATCTAATAAAAAATTAATTATTGAAATTATGGGTGGTGGTGCTTGCTGGTCAGCGAACACTTGTGATGGAATGATCCCAAAGACCTGGATTCATAAAGTCCCAGAGCTTAGCAACTTTAGCTATATAACTAAACCTAAAAAAGAAAATCCCTGGAAAAACCACACCGTACTTTTTTTACCTTATTGCACAGGTGATATCCACGCAGGGCGAACAAGCGTGACTTATACTCATGGTAGCGATTCTCTTATAGTTCACCACACAGGTTATCACAATATCATTAAAACACTAAAATACTTATATGAAAATGATCTCGTCAAATTTCATGACTTTGATGATGTTACTCTTTTTGGAGCTAGTGCAGGAGCACTCGGAGCAATGATTCATACGCAAAATATAAACGCCTACTTAAATACCCAAATAAAGAAAACACTAATTCTAGATTCACCAGGTTTAATCTTTGAAAGTAAAGTTTGGAAGAGATTTCCAGAAACCTTATGGGCTGATATACTACAATCTTTTAAAGATGCTGGTTTTAACTTAAATCTTAAAACTGTAACCGGAGCAAGTTTAGTTAAAGACCTTTATCATTACGCCAAGCTAAACTCAGGCTGGAACATAGGGATTTTACAACCCAAAAAAGATCTTATTATGTCGCGAACATTTGGCAAAATTAAAGCCATCGAATTCGAAAAACAGCTAAATACGCAATTAAATGATGTAAACCAATCCCAAACTGAAATGACTCCAAATTTAAAATTTTGGCTTCCTGATTCTTATATGCACACTCTTTTACTTTTAAAAACAACAAGTAAAATTGAAAATGACAATAAGCAATCCGCATTTGAATTTGCTAAAGAAATTTATGGGATGCGATATCCTCACATCCCTATAAACTAATGAGAGTGCTTTTCTTCCTTCTCTTCTTTTAAAGCTTTTTGTGCTTTTGTGTTCAAAGTATCAATGGATTTGGCAATTTTACTCTTGATTTTAGTCCAACGACTTTCCGTTGTTTTTTCTAAATCATTTATCTCGGTTTTAACTTTATCACGAGCTGATTCTAGCTCCGCTATAACCTTTGTTTGAGTTGATTCGCCTTTTTCTTTGGTTTTATTCTTTAAAGCTTCGATTTCCTTTTCAATCTTTTCTAACTTCAACGTCATTTCTTGTTTAAAAGTTACAACGTCTTTTTTAAACCCTTCAACTGTTTCTGAAGAAAAGGCCTGCAAACTTAAAATAGTGATAAAAAAAGCGATTAATATATTTTTCATACAATTCTCCTCAAAAAATATTAACAGATTACTTTTTAAAATAACATTCCTACGATGATTATTGGTTATTGTGCTGCGAAGCAGCTTGGCTGGAACGATCATTCGAGTCATTTGAACTAGGCTTCGCTAAATTAACTAATATTTGTTTTAAAATTTCTTCAACTAAGTTACCTACAGATGAGCTAGAGGCTAATCTTTCTTTCTCTAGCATTTTTTGTTCAATTTTATTTTTTTGAACAGCCAAGATAATAAAACTCATGATAAAAATAAAAGCAGATATAATTAGAAAAATTGCTGAGGATATCATTAGCCCCGTAAAACTTACAGAGCCCGTATTTTGTATCTGTAACCCAATTGATATGACAGCCACAATCAAGGCCATCATCAAAAAGAAACATCCCATAATACAGCCAATAGTAAACACAGCATAACCTCGAACTTTATCTACAGTTTTTTCTATATTATCAAGTGCTGATACTGATTTATTGAAACTATTTTTTAAAACCAAGGCCTGAAGAATAATAGAAATAATTTTAAACACAAGTTTCTCCTATTTGTGAGATTTATTTGTTAATCGTCCTAATAAATAGCCAACAACAGCAGCACCCAATACTGTCTGTACAGGATATTTTTTAATAAATTCTGTCGCAACATGAGCAGCATCTTTTGCCATATCTTTCATATGCTGAACATCTTCATGATCATTCAACTGGTCGAAAGAATCTTTCAAGCTTTTCTTTATGCTGTCTTCAATGTTCAGATCTTCATTTGTTCGATTCATATTCTCCTCAATCTATTTATGTGTTTAGAATTTTTACGGGTATTTTTCGGCCCTTGATTTTACATTGTCTTAATAAATTTAAGGCCTTCTCCGCATCTTCGTACTTTAGAGCAACATACGAGACATTTTCTAGAATATCAATTTTTCCGATATCAGATCCTACGAGCTCTTGAGTTGAAGTTAATGCCCCTAAAATGTCTCCAGCTCTTAATTTATCTTTTTTACCAGATGAAATCATAAGAGTTTGCATGTCAGGTACTTTTAAATGAAATGGTACTCCATGTTGATGTTTAAATCCAAGTTTTGGCCGCTGAAATGATTTCTTAACTAATCCCTCATACTCACCTATTTTTAACTCTTGATTTTGCGAGGCCAATAGCACACTGACACCTTTGTGGCCAGCACGTCCCGTTCTTCCAGCTCTATGCACATAGGTTTCAGCTTGGGGAGGTAAATCGTAGCTTATAATTAAATCTAAGTTTTCAATGTCCAAGCCTCTTGAAGCCACATCTGTCGCGACTAATAATCTATAACTTCTGTTTCTAAAGAGAATAATCGCTTTTTCGCGATCTTTTTGATCTAAGTCTCCATGAAGAGCTATTACACTTCCGTCATTGTCTTTAATTTTTTCTAATATTTCTTGAGCCGTTATCTTTTGATTACAAAAAACTAGAGCGGATTTAAATTCATGCTGATGCAAAACTCTCATTAAGACATCAATTTTAATTTCATCCGATATATCATAAAGTATGTGCTCGATATCATCGTTTACTTCTGATACTCCATTCTCTACACCTATGAAAACAGGTTTAATCTGATAAGACCGGCTCAAACCCAAAACCTCATCATGAAAAGTCGCAGAAAAAAACACAGTCTGTCTTTTCTGCGGCAATTTTTTAAATATAGCTTTCATTTCCTTTTTAAAGCCTAGTTCAAACATCTTATCTGCTTCATCCAAAACAAAATACTTAACCTGAGATAAATCAACCAGCCCTCTGTCTATGAGGTCAACCAGCCGACCAGGTGTAGCAACAAGAACATGAGGATCTGCCTCTAACACATTCACTTGCTCTTTAACACCTATACCACCCACTAACAACGCAACTTTAAGATTTTGAATTTTGCGCCCTAATTTACGCACCTCTTTTGAAACCTGTTGAGCTAACTCTCTCGTTGGACAAACTATAACAGCTTGAACATTATTGCTCTGTACATTTATACATTGAAGTAACGGAATAGAAAAAGCGACTGTTTTACCACTTCCTGTTTTCGCTTGCCCTGTTAGGTCTGCTCCTTTAAGTAAAGGTTCTAATACAGCCTCTTGTATAGGCGTCAGTTGATTAAACCCCAACTCCAGCATGGCTTCTTTAATCTCTGTTTTTATATCTAATACAATTGTCTTATTTTGATCTACGCCCATATCCATCTTCTTTAACTGGAACATAATACAATATTCTTATAAACACCATATGTTTCTTAAAGGAAAATAATATAAAAATCAGACATTTACACTCCCAGCCTACATATACATACAGCATAAAGATATTGCACAGAACATATTATACAATGTAAAATTAAAATAGAAAGTTGTGTTTTATGTCACTAGATAAGATTAACACTCACAGCTCTATAGATAACTCGTATAGATCTCGTCTATATCTCAATTTGTACTTATCAGAACCTCTAAAATCACAAACACTAGAAGACATTAAAAAGCTTAATATTTGCTATGGATATGATATTCCGGCTCTTATTATCTCAGCCTTAAGAAGTTCTTTAAGCATCAAAGTTAAATTAATAGACAAAACTTCACAGTCTTACGTTATTTTTTTTAACAATGGACATATACAAAATATAGAAATAGCTGATACGGATACTCGACTAGGAGCCTTACTTGTCCAAACTGGAATCATCAGCACTGTTCAGCTTGAACAAGTGCTTTTATCAAAGCCAAGTGCTGTTCCAATCGGTAACTATCTTATTGATAAAGGTCTAATAACAAAAGAGCAAATGGGTGTTGTCTTAGTAAACCAATCCAGAATGCGCTTATCAAATTTAATAGGAGAAAATCTTTATCAAGTTGAAATAACAGAAAATCAAAACCTTATGCAGACAGCAGAACTCATTCCCGATCAATTAAAACATCTCATTCATGACTGGACTCTTAGTAAACTCTCTACTGAATGGCTTAACGCTCATTACATTGAGTATTTTAATTTTAAAATTAAGGTTCTTTGGAATTCTATCAATATTTCAGATTTAAAAAATTATACTTTACTCAATTTAGCAGATGAAAATATCTTAGATTCAATCGAAAATCTCACTCTCGCTGATTTAATATTAAAGTATGAAAACAATAAAAATATTTTTAAAATTTTACACTTTCTGCTATTGACTCAATCCATTTGTCTAGTCAAAGAAAATGAATTAGGCAATAATGATCTAAAAATTAAACATATCTACAAACTTACCATGGGAAAAACTGGTGATCATTTAATTACATTATTAAGTCAAATTACTAAAACAGATAGCTTGAGTTTAGATGATATTAATGAAAAAATTCAAAAAGATTTCCTAACTCTCGATACTCATTTAAATGAATTCAAATTAGACATTAGCAAGAGAGTTTTAAACCTTCTTCTAAGCTCAAAAAAACAAACACTTGAGCTAACTCAAAGAAATATTACAAAAAAACAAAAAGAACCAAAGCAACAAAAAGTAGATTTAGGACCTATCAAATCGCTTCTCTTAAATAAAAAATACACTGAAGCTCTAACTCTAGTAAAAAACCAAAAGCATCTCAACTCGACTCACCCTACGTTACAACTCTACTCAGCTTGGGCTTACATGGGGTTAGCACTTTTTAAAAAAACTGACATTTCCATTTCTACACTCGAAAAAGAATTCAATGATATCCTGCCAGAAGATATGACAACTGCTGACTATTACTACGTCAATTATCTGCTTTTAAAAATAAAAAAGCAGGATCAGACAGCTCAATCTTACCTTAAAAAGGCTATAGATTTAGATCCTCTTGTAAAAAGTTATCCAGTCGAAAGCTCATTTTTTGATTGGTTTTAAAATAAATATGAGTAACTAAATACGTAATCAAATGTCTGACTCGTAAACTTTTGCTCCGAAGTTTTCTGATTACGTGTAGAGTACGATACTCCAAGGCCATAAAGTTTATCTTTGTCTGAATAGTTAACATCTAACTTTAGACCAAGTCTTTGACCTATTGAAGACGAAACTCCAGAAATTTTTGTAGGCAGAATGACTGAATACATGGGCTGAACAGTGCCGAAGATTCTACCTTTATCATAAAATTTATATAGAGCACTTGCTCCCAAATCTGCATTCAATACACCAGTTAGTGAAATTCTATTAGCTGTTGATGCTTTTTCAAAAACTGTATCTTTTTGCAAAAGAGAGAAAAAACTATAACTAAATTTTGAGTTGTAAGATTTAATTAAATGACCTTCTAAACCATAACTTAGCACTTGTGCCCCTGAGATACTGTAATTATTGACAGATGGAACATACTTAATAGATCTTACATTAGCTGAAATATCCCAAAAATTAAAAAATGTTAAATATTTATCAGAGTCTTTTTTTATTTCGCGGGTCGTAGAAACTTTAAAACCGTAATCCATTTCAGATAATATCGCTGCGTTTTGTCGTAACGTATTCCCGGTTAGCTTAGAGTAACCCAGCACTGGTGCAAATCTATTTAAATTTTTAATTTCAGGTCGCTGATAAACTTTTGTATAATAAACAAAATTAACTTTTTTATCAGAAAAATCTTTATTAAAATAGTCTTGATAAACTAATAATAAAGGATCTGTTGGAATTTTAATTGAATCTTGATCAAAACCGACAATTTCAGTCCAATTTTTATTGTCATTATCTAAATCATAGAGCTCTATCTCCCAAGAACGTTTACCTACTAACTTAGTTACTTCGCCTGGCATGATTTTTCTTTTTTTCGTGACCATTTCTAAATAGTTGAGCTCACTGTTTTTAATTTGCAATTGAATGTTTTTGTTAGGCTGATTCATGATCACACGGCCAAGCAAACTTGTTTGTACTCCATCTATATATGCCCTTAGAGGACCCTGTGTTTTTACTAACACATCTTTACAAAGCTTTAAAGATGAAGTCGTATTTTGAGACGTTAAACATACCTGCTTAACTTCAGACATTTTATTTTTTGAAATTTCAAAATTGTTGTTTTTTATCAACTTTATCATCGTCAGCGATAACTAATCCTTTTGAATCCTTAAACTCGATCTTCCATAAAGAGTGTTTATATATTTCTTGAGGTTTTATAGAAATAGCATTGTCTTTTGCCGTTAAGAAGTTTTCGTCCCACTCTATAGAGTTTCCACCTATGATAATAACAGCACTGTTTGTTGCATTATATTCAAAATATTGATTTAAAAATACAAATGGCAATTGCGGTTTTTTCTCCTGAGAAAAAACTGTCAAAACATTTATAATTATAAGAAAAAACGCAACTACTCTCATCAAATTTAATTCTTTAGAAATTTAAAGTATTTTTGTTCAACAACATCAATCTCCATTTGCGTTCCATCAGGAAGCTTAATTTCCGGCTCAACATTTAAAAAACCGTCACCGTACTCTTGACCAAATGTAAATAAAATGTTTTTTTCCACATCATTATCTTCATTAAAATAGGGCACATAAAAGGACATAACTTTGCAGTTAGAACCAATAAAGCCCTGCACCATGTTAACCTGATCAATGAAAATCTTAGGGCACTTAACAAACTCAATCGTTTTAGCCTGTGATAAGTGATTCACAAACTTGATCCATTCACGGATACCTAGGGAATTAATAAGCTTGATTTGATCTAAATCGATGACTACTTCTGCCGCAGGCGAAATATCCATAAGTTCAGGTGGAAAAGTTTCATCTATTTGACCAGATAAAGTAATCAAAAGTTTGCTGTTAGTATTTTGCGTAGTAAATTTTAATTTCGACATACTATTCTTCCTTAATTAAATGAATTGATTTTTGAATATGGCCTATTTTTCTCTCAGATACTCTATAAGGCAACACGACACTTACTCTTGAAACTTGGTCAGGTATCGCACCAATATACAAAGAATCGGCAAGCTCGTACATCATTGCTCCTCCTAAACCAGCTCCTATTGAGTTTTGCGACATAGCATTGTGATATCCATTTTTATGAGCTGCATATATATTTTCTAGCATTTTGTAGCAATCTAACGACCCATAATAATCTATAACCGATATAGCAAACAATCCTTTCGAGTCATCTTTTTCTAAGATTAAAATTGAATCTTTAGTCGATTTATTCCCCGAAATTTTAGGAGCATCAATCTGCGCGTTCATGATTAATTCAGTCGTGACCTGTTTTAATGATTGGTCTTTTACATTTTCAGAAAATGATGACATTTTAGAAAAAGTCTCATCAACAATATTATATCTATCTGATTGAATATCAAACACCCGAACATAACTCACTCCAGACAACAATCTAAAGCTTTCTTCAAAATATTTTTCATGATTAAAAAAAATGTCTTTTAACTTTTCTAACTTATCATCCAACGACTGTATAGAATTTTGTAAAACATGCTTAACCAATTTGCTTCTAATAACCGACAAGCACTCTAGTGATGTCAAATTATCACTGACTAAACATTTAGAGTCTTTATGTAAAGACTCTAAATCAAAAGAAAATTTGTTATCTCTTCCAAATACCTTTTCAGTATTTTTCTGAACTTCATCTAGATTTAGTTTAAATAAGTTAGACTCCATCCAATTACCCAATGTCTACTGCAAAGTAAGTCACATCATCAACTAATTCAGTATTTTGACGATAAGCCTCTAATTGTTCATGAATAGACTCTATAAACTGAGCCACATCAAGTCCTTTATTATGATTTTCTAATACAACTTTAATCATCCCTCTTTCCTGTAAAGGTTCATGCTGTTGATTACGAATATCTGGGATACCATCCGTGTATACAAAAATCCTATCCCCAGCTTCTAACTGTGTAGAAACAACTGAATACTCAGAACTGCTCGATTGTCCGAGACGATTACACTTAGAATCGTCCAAAAATCTTAGATCTCTTTTTTTAAGATCTTGTTTACGACTTAATATAAACGGTGCTTCATGAGAGGCGTTTACATAGTGGATCACGCGTGTTCGCTTATCAATCACACCTAAAAAACACGTCATCATCATTTTATTCTTAGAAACTTGACAGATAGATTTATTAACCAACTCAATCGCTTTTTCCGGATCTAGTTTCAAATTTTCCGTCATAGACACGGCTGATTTAATAGCACTTGTAATCAGGGCTGCTGGAGCACCATGACCAGTTGCATCGGCCATCCAAATCCAAATAGTATTTTCATTTTCGAAATAATGCCACCAATCACCACCACACTCAGAAGCCGATTGATATACACCGCAAATTTCTGCATTTTCAAATTTATGATGAGCTGGCGGAAACAAAGTTTGTTGCACTGTTTGAGCCGTTTTCAGCTCAGATTCAATACGAGCTTTTTCAGCTGTATCCTCAAGAAGTTTAACTATTTCTACAGCCATTTTATTAAATGTTTTCGTGAGCAAAGAGATCTCATCGTTTCCTTTAACTTCAATGTCTACTTTAAAGTTACCATTTATGATTTGTTTAGCTGCTTCATATAAAGTGAGAATTCTTTTCGTTAAATAAGTCGAAGCTATCTGACTGGCTATGACTACAGCTGATAAAACCATAAAGAACACGATTAATGACTTATTAATTAAATATTTTAAGACACTAAAGGCTTGCGATTTATTAGTCAGCGTAACTAAATAAGCATCATTAAAGCCTAAAGATGATGATGACAATAACCATAACTCATCTTTTTTAGACTCAATCTCGCTTGTTCCCATTTTAATAGTATCTAGCTTACTAAATAGCTCTGGAAAATTGGCCTTCAAATAATTTTTCTCTAAACCATCACTTTGCCTTAAAACATCACCTGAAAGATTTAACATGTAAGCTTGAAATGGTTTATTAGCTTCAAATAAACTTTGTAAAGCATCAGACCTAAAATGGACAACTAAAGCTATTTTCTCATCACCTTCATACACAATATCACTGATATAAATATTTGTACCATTTAAAAATAAAGCCTTCTTTTCAGTTCTTAGTTTCGGCAGTGAACGTAGAAAGCTTTGATCTTCTGTGATTTTATAACCTAAATGTGATTTGATTGTAATTTTATCTACAAGTTTAGGTTGCTCACCCGTAACGTCTACAAGAAAAAGACCCTTAACAAAGGAATCCTCATCTAAAAATATATTTGTCCCTGTAGAAAAACTTTTATTTTTTTGATAATCAATAAGGTATTTCTTAGAGATTTCAGATGAAAGACGCATTTCATTTTTAAATTGATTGGAAATTGTCTCTAAATAAACACTATTTGTATCATAGATATAAGCCACTTTGTCTTTTTCAAAAACGTTAATAGAATAAACTAAAAACACGCTTGAAGACACAAAGCTTGTGATACTCAATAAAAACATTATTTTGCGCTTAATCGACAAATTCATCTTATTAAACGCTAAACGAATTAACATGTGTTAGCAATCCGCGACTAGATTTATAGCTAGAGATTTCAATTTGTTTTGTTATGTTACGCTGCTTTGCTCGTTGAAACTCTATTACGTCCAGAGCGTTTAGAGTTATAAAGAGCATCATCAGCTGCCTTGTACAGCTCTTTGACCGCTTCTGGAGCAAATGTGTGGTCTGGTGTCCACGATGAGATACCAAGACTGATTGTAAAACGAATTTCAATTGAGTTAAAATTAATAACTGAAGCCTCTATTTCACTTCTTAAAGCTTCTGCAAAGTTTTGAGCAAAATCTATATCTTTGTCTGGGATTATTATAGCAAACTCTTCCCCACCCACCCTTGCTATAGTGGACTGCTGATAATCAGCATTTACTTTTTGCATAACCTGAGGAATTTTCTCACCTAAAAATACTAATACAGCATCACCACCTGGGTGACCGTAAGTATCATTAACCTTCTTAAAAAAATCCACATCAAATAAAACTAGTTGCGCCGTTTTATGTAACTGACACACTTCATCTATTTTTTTTCTGAAATACAGATTATTTTTTAATTTTGTTAACCCATCTGTATAGGACAATTCTTTTAGAGTTAAATTATTTAATATCAAGTTGAGCTGTTCACTTAAAATAATAGCCGATTGATGCGAGAATTTTTTCATCTGCTCATTAGAATCAAAAATAAATATAGCATACATTTCATCAGTCGAAAGTTTAAAAGGCACTATAGCCCAATAGTAATAATCTGTAGCACTTTTAATATTTGATTTATGATGTTGATATTTGGATACAACATTATGTGCTATAAAACGCTCAATATCAGCTTTAACATCACTTAATACTTTATTTACACTTAAATCCTGCTCATCACTGTAAACAACTGATATTTCAGAATTAATACGATTTGCTGCCGCATAAAACTTAGAAGATGATCGCAGGTACGTCATAAACTCATTCACGATTTGTGAAGGCTGATCTAATAAGCGAATCTTTTGAAAGATGTCCACTAATTGATTCATTTCATCAATTTTTTTATTCCTAGACTCAAGCTCAAAACGAAATGTTTTAACTAAGTCCTCTTCTACAGTTAAATCTTTAAGTGTAAAATGATATAAATGCTCAAATCCTTCTATATTTAATTTTTTAACACAAACTTGCCCAAGACCTCTTAAAACTTTTTTAGTTTCAAATTTTAAGATACTGCTACCTGTGTTTTGTGAAAGTTCCTGTATCTTCTCAAAATTCAAAGACTGTTCACCTAGAGATATGAACGATGTAAATATTGTGGCTTTTTTATTTATAAATCTAATTTGAGAAATTCCGGTTATTATAGAAAAACTCTCATTACAATAGACGACAGTCCCATCTCCATCAAAAACACAGACTGGATCTAACATGCTGTCGTAATATTCTGAAAAAATTATAAAATACTTATCATCCACAAGCATCTTCTCGGACTGCAATATTTCGGACTTTAAAAAAATAAATCATAATAACTAAATTTAGATAAAAACTATATATAGGTCCAAATAACTAAATATCTCAATTTAAAACAAAACTAAAGAATTGTAGTCAATTGTTTAAGACCTAGACTTTTAACTGTTTATCTCGGTGCACTTTATGACGATACAAATAGTATGAAAATGAAGAATTTTTTAGAAAATGATAATATGACGACTGCGATTTGTCTCCTCGTTATAGGAGTGGGATTTTACGCATTAGAATCTGATTTTTCATTTTTCAATTACACAAATACTAATGGATCAAATGTTAATTCAATTGGATTGATTAATCATGTGGAGTCTGATGTTCGTTTAAAAAATTCAAAATCTATTTTTTGGTCTAATGCTCGTAAAGATGATCTTTTAGCTCAAGGAGATAGTCTCTTTGTTGGGCCCGACTCTAATATCGTAATTAAATTCAGTGATGGCAATTCTATTACTATAGGTTCAAATTCATTGATTAAATTTAAGCAAGAAAATAAAAAAATCAGACTCAATTTACAATATGGTTCTATCAAATCAGAAAATTTACCTTCACAAATCGTTTTAGATGATTGTGGACAGTCTTTAGATATTAGGTCCAAGAATGCAAGTTTAGAAATTGGAAAATCTACTGAATGCGGAAAAATTCAAGTTAAATCCAAAAAAGGTGAAGTTCGTGTAAACAATAAAGTTGTACAACAACATGAAGAACTTGTCATTGATAAAGCTCCAATTGCACAACTTATCGAGAAACCCGAAGTGAATCAAACAATTGTTCAACTAGAACAATTGGCTGTACCTGTTTCATTAAATAACGAATTAGACTTAAAAAACGACTTGGCTTCGGATTCACGTCAACCAGCCCAAGAAGATAACAAACCAGATCCTATCGCCTTATTACAAGAGAAAATTAATGAAGAAGTCAAATTCTTAAAGCCGCCTGAGTTAGTGAAATCTAAAACAACTTTTCCTGCAGGAAGCTCTAGTCCTACAACTATTTCTTGGAAAAAAGCTGATCTTGCTGTTGAGTATATTCTCGAAACATCAGCAACACCTGATTTTGCAAATGTCTCAACTACCCGAACGACTCAGAATGAACTAACTCTAAACACACCTATTCAAGATTCGCTTTATTATAGATTAAAATCTGTAGGTAAAACTTCAGCGATAAGTGAAAACTATTCACAAGTAGGAATTATTGAGGCCTCTTACCCTAGCATTAAACTTCGTAACGATGTTATCACTTATGATTACTTGGCTAAAAACTCTAAGGATATCCCCAAAGAAAAATCTTTCAGTCTCAACTGGAATGAAATTCCAAATGCTGAGAAGTATCTTGTGCAGGTTGATACAGATGAAAACTTCTCAAGTCCACAAGTGTTTACAGCTAGAGGTCCCGCAAGTGTGATCAAAGTACCTGGCGCAGGAAAATACAATGTAAGGGTATCAGCTTACAACTCACAATCGAGAAAAATTAGCTCCACTTCTAAAGTGGGGAAAATTATTTATAATAGAATTTTTGATTTACAAGCTCCGTCAATTGAAACTTCTTATACCAATTTAGTTTATATTTTCCAAAAAGGTTTAGGTAAGTTCATTTGGCTCAAATGGAATGCCTTACAAGATGATAAGGGCGATAGTAAATACAAAATCGAAGTTGCAAAAGATGATTCGTTTTCGCAGATTGTAAAAACTTATTACACAAAGAAAAATAGAGTTTTAGTTCAAGAACAGCTTCCAGAGGGAAAATATTTCTGGCGAGTCAGAACTGAAGCTGGCCCCATTGCCAACCCCCAATCAACATCAGATTGGTCTAATTTAGGCCTTATACAAATCAGTACACCTTCCCAACAATTATAATCCAAAAAATAAAAAAGCCTCTTCTTCAGAGGCTTTTTCGAAAACTTTTTTAATGTATTTACTGAGAACAACTTTATAAACAACGAACAGCTTGGGATTGGCTGGTTGCTCCTGATGGGTAAGCTGTTTGACCGCTACAGTTTACATATGTTCCCATGTAACCAGCACCGCATTGAACCCATTGATAGCCTGACCAGATCCAATAGCCAGAGTTATTACATTGCACGCCTTGATACCCACCGTTACCTATATTATTTTGACAGTAGTAAGAATCTACTATTTGACCTGTATTTGTCCGAACACACTGATTCATTTGATTGTATTGATAACCACTGCCTATATTATTTTGCTGACAGTACATAGCTGCCACGATTTGTCCTGTACTTGATTGAACACATTGCCCCATCTGATTGTATGTATAACCTGTGTTATAGGTTGCTGTGGCATTTGAAGACGATTTTTTATTATCGCACGAGCTGAAAAAAGCCAAACTTGCTAAAACTAGTGTTAATTGTAAGAACGTTTTAAAAGTTTTCATAAAATTCTCCCTAAATGTTACAATTGAGTGTTTTGCAACGTTAAGGCCAGTATTCGATGGCATTCCTAACCTATCTATTATACTTATTTTTTAAGAACTCGTATTTAAAATTGAGACATCTCACTTTAATCAGAAACGCAAAATTGTTATACACTCTCTTCATAAATGAATAGAGTTCTCTAAATGAGACATTTATGCTAAAGAAAAGACTAAGACATTATCCCATCAAATAAACATATATAACTCAACAAAGCTTATATTTTCGCTATTAAACAGATATGTATTGTAACGCATATAAGCGAATTATTGCATTTTGAATAAAATTAATTGAGTCTTTCATTTGACTCACTAAACACAAAACAACTATCTCAAAGAGGAATTCTATGAAAGTTATTATTTCAGTTCTAATCGCTTTTTGCACTAATATGGCTTATGCACAAGATACAACAAAGTTCACTGGTGAATCAGAAGCATCTGTAGTTCTTATCGATGGTCTTTCTAAATCTGAGACTTGGGGGGCTAAAACAAAAAATGTTTATACTTTTGAAAACAACGATAATGTTTCTATTTTTGGTAAGTATCTTAAAACATCAACTCAAGCTGCTGCTGCTGCCACTAAAACAGAAACTGCTCTTAATTGGGAAGTTGGAGCTAGATACGAAAAATCATTTATCAATGATGTTTTAAATGGCTTTATTCAGCACAAAGCTGAATCTGATCCATACAACGGTATTTTCACACAAAGAGATTCAACAGATCTTGGCGCTAAGTACTTTTTTATAAAAACTGACGATGTAACAGTATTTACCGAGGCCGGTATTCGCTTCTCTACACAAAACCCTGATTATGTTGATTCAGATGGTGAAACATCTAAATCAACAACAGCTGGTCGCTTATATGTAGAAGCGCAAAACAAATTTAACGAATCTACTTCTGGAAAACTCTGGGTAGAGTATATCCCGAATTTTAAGAGCAATGATTTCTCTTACACAACTGCAGAAGCTTCTTTATCTGTAGCTATGAGCTCTGTTTTATCTTTAAAAACAGCTTATCAAGTTTATTACAGAGAAATGGGTCCTAAACAAACTACAACAACTTGGACAACAGCATTAGTTGCTAAATATTAATTGTATTAAAATAAAAAAGAAAAGAAAAGAGGGGAAAAATGTTAGAAGAATTTAAAAAGTTTATTGCACAAGGAAACGTTATTGATTTAGCTGTCGGTGTGATCATCGGTGGTGCGTTTGGAAAAATTGTTAACTCTATGGTTAATGATATTTTAATGCCTATTATAGGCTTAATGATGAAAGGCGTAAACGTAACCCAACAATTTATAGCTTTAGATGGTGGCACTTATGCTACAATGGAAGAAGCTAAAAATAAAGGTGTTGCTGTTTTAGCCTACGGTAATTTTTTACAAGGCTTAATTGATTTTTTAATCATCGCTTTTGTTTTATTTATTATCGTTAAGCAAACGAATAAGTTAAAAAAAGCTCCACCTGCTCCTGCAGCTTAGTTTATACAGCTATTTTTTTAAGCCACTGGTTAAGATCCCTTACTCGATCAGATGTCATATCCAGTGGTATGAAATAATACATATTATTTTCTTTGCGATCAAAACGAATATCGACCTTAAGATCACGCGTAAATGCAATTTGCACCACTTTATGTTCTATAGAATCTGGGGCTTTCTCAAAACATTTGACAATTAATTGATGGCTCGTCAACGTCACTAACCTACCCCATGGTTTATCGCTGTCAAAACTGAAAAATATTTTTTTATAAGATGTTAAATTTAAAATTCTTTCTGTTTTTTGAAGATCAGAAGTTAATTTTTGAGGATTCTTCGCTGTATCAGAAAAGTGCTTCATCTCACTCTCTTGATTTCTCACCACAGCTGATATCGTGTGTTGCTCGGTTGAAGTTCTTTTAAAATCCTCATTTAAAGTTAGGCTTGAATTTGTAGAGGTGTTTTTATTTTCATTTTCGTCTTCGTTAATTTTACTAGCTTTTAATTTCCAAACCAATTGATCGGCTATAAATAAAAAAATGGCGACATTGATGATTAAAGCTATCCAGGCTAAAGGCCCATGCCATATTTTTGATTTGTAACTCGAGATCTGCACAAGCACATGAGATCCAACTAAAATCAGCACGTATTTCCATGCTTGAGTTGATCCACTTAGCATGATCATTCCTATGACGACACTGCAAGTAGCTAAGAAGTAATTAATTAAAGAGCCACTTAAAAGATAAGCTTTAAAATTAACCATTTGCCACGGTATGCCTGATTCAGAATTCAATAAAAGTAGTTGAAAAAAAATATTAAAAAATGGTGATAAAATTAAAAAGCCACCAAAACACTGAATCACTCGTTTACGTTCTAAAAAACGAACGACTACCATATTTATACCACTTTAGTTCCATCTTTTTTGGATGGCTTATCCTGCTGATCAGTCTGTTGAACACTTACATCTTGCGGAGTACCAATCTCATCTTTAAAGTTCATTTGAACAATAACTTCATCAGAGTCTTCTTGTTTTTGATAAGGTTTATCCGGAGATTTAGCCATAGTTAAATTAGATGTGGTCTCTGGCTCTTGATTCACAACAGAAGGAATATCCTGAACAGGTGGTTTGTCCTCTAGTTTCTTCGCTTCCGACACCTTATTTTCTTGAACACCATTTTTACGAGTTTCAAGAGCGTGAGTAGCTGCAATAACCAAACAGATGGCTAATGGATCAAAAACACTGACAAAAACTAAAATAAGATATTTAACTACACGATCAATATCAACATTTAAACTGCGCGAGATATAAATAAGTGGGCCTACTTTTTTCTTAACTTCAAGAATATTTAAATTTGATTGTGTGATTAATCTCTCACCCTCAGCCAACTTATTATTCAGATTTAAAATTTTAGGTTCTGCTTCTTTACGTGCTTCTAAACGTTTTGTAACTCTACTTTCTGGTATTTCTTCAATGGCATAATTAATTCGCTCTAACTCAGCAGTTATGAGCTCTTGTTGCTTTTTTAAATTTTCTAACTTGATAGTTTCACCCTCTAAAACAGCAGAAGCAGATTGATAGGCATCAGATAAAAAACCAAATACACCTATGCTCGTAATCAGACTCAATGTAACAACCGAGAATGTCATATAGGTTTTAATTATAGGATTAATTTTTTTCCACGTTTGATGTAAATAAGCCGCGAGTACAAATTTGGCAAACTCAAGTGCTCCAGCCATTAAACACACAGCTACTAAGGCACCAGAAAATAATGCACCGATACCAATAATCGAAAAATACGCTCCCAAAGTGGAAACCAAGGCTGCGGCAATTATAAGACCAATTGTAATCCATAGTGATATCATAGAAAACTTATCGTATTTATAAGGTTAAGAGTAAACGAGGCCTAGGTCTGATTATGTATAAAACACCCTCTTTCTAAAGCTTTGAAATTAATTTAAAATCTTTACTGGCAAGCAATATACTTTGACTCTAGCTACATTTAATTGTGGAATACCCCTATAAAGGTAGGTGTAATATGAAAAAATATTTTGTTCTTCTCAGCTTTATAGTAGCCAGCTGTCTCGTGTCCGTATCTTCAGCACAAGACTTAAGTCACCAATCTGCAGCATCGGAAACTATCTATATGGATTTTGGTTTACTACCAGTCTCTGCAAGCCGAAAACAAACATTCCGCATCTCTAACAACGGACAGACAACAATAACACAAATAAAATCTTCCATATCGGGAGACTCTTTTTCTGCAAAGTCCAGTTGCAAATCCACACTCGCTCCCGGAGCTTATTGTGACTATGTCATTGAATTCTGGTGTATTCGAGAAGGACAAGCTAAGGGGTTATTACAGATTACGTCGTCTGATTTAAATTATATGATCTACCTCTCAGGTATGGGTAATCGAGTTAATTATCCAGAACCAAATCCTCCAATTCCACCAATTCCTCATTTCTAATTAAAAAGACTGTTTTAATATGAGAAAAAAGCCAACTTTAAGTTGGCTTTTTTTATGACTTCACGCTGTGAACACATTAAACATTCTCTGAGACTCACCTTTTCTAATTGTCTAAATTCACTTAGTTTTTAAAAAAAATGTGCAGACACACGACATGTCTATTTTTATACTCAATATACGGCTCATTATGAGATTTGTGGTTTATCCACATTTACCGGCTTTGAGGCTGTAGCCATTTCAGTGCGTATTTATGGTTTAGATACCCAAACTTCTGCATGATCTTCAACGCAAAATAGGCCATGTCTTTGTAGCCGTAAGCCACCCATTTTAACGTCTTAATACCGCGGTTAATGCCCTCAACAACACTCGTGGTATATCGATGGTCAAAGTAATTCCAAAACTCTTGAGAGTCTTTTAACATTAAAAAATATTGAGCTATCGGCCATGCACTTATATTACAAGCCCATTGATAAACTTCGTACAACACAAGCTCTGCATCTTCTTTATTTTGACAGTCAAACATTTGATGATAGCGCTCTTTAATGATCTCTAGCTTCGCAATGCGATCATTTAAATACATGACCTCATTGATATGATCTATTTCCTTTTGGCTTCGACTGGATGACTTTTTTAAAAAGATCCATTTATTTTTACCATTTAAAAGGCTGCCGTAATGTTCGCGCCCAGCTACACGTTCGGCCTCAGTCCTACGTTCATTATTAATTAAATCATTAAACTTTTGAACTAAATGGAACCTATCCCAAACTAATTTTGCGTTAGCACAGTACTCACGAACACTTGATCCATAACCCTCATGTTGATCTGCAGCTACAACCTGAATTTTATCACAAGCCTCTTTACCAATAATTTCAAAAAAGCTATCTAACGCTTCTTTCCTACGAGATTTTGAGATCCACACAACTTTATGCGTTCGAAGATCCACGATAACTGTAAAAAACAAATCATCACGAGTTTCTCCATCTTCTTTTTGCCGTGCACTTCGTGCGTAAACTTCATCAACGGCTATATGGGTTAAACTTGGTATTTCATAACCTTGAAATATTCGATTCAAAATATACTTATCAATTTTATAACAAGTCATCTTATCCACTGACTTCAATACGGCGACTTGCTTAACCGTTGCAATTTCAGTTAACCGATTCACACACCATGCTAGATCCATTGTTAAATGCGGAGTCGTAGGACAAAGCCATTCAATCAACTCAGATCTGGTCTTATTGCAATTAGGGCAATGTCGTTTCTCAGTCATGAAGTGCACCGTCACATCGAAATTAAATAACTTTAAATGCTTCGCCTTACGTTGATATTGATCATGGTAATGACCTAGCGGCTCTGCACAGCGGCCACACAGTGGTTTATTGTCAGCTTTACGCTCTAAATGGACTTCGACGCGCATATCCGTTATAAATTCTTTGATGTCTTTGACAGAAAATCTTTGAAATGAATCCAGAAAACGTGGAATTAATAAAGTTGATCCTGTAATCATGTTGCAATCCTTTGCTTGAAGTTTTGTAGTAAAATATTAAATCAAAGTTTGTACTTAATTGCAGGGTCTTTTTTTGGTTACGCAATCATCGAACAGGCTTCTTGCCTACTGAAAGCTACGCCCTCAGACTCTCACTTCTGACGACACATCCGTGTCGCCAGACCAACATTTTTTTATACTTATTATTTTGAAAGTCTGACCAGGAAGGTCAGATCTTACGGGTTTAAAAAAGGGCAGAGCCCTTTTTCTGGTACGATGCCACTTTTACGTTTTCCACAGTTGACCCACTTATTTTAGAATGTTCCTCAATATACAAGACTACACGTTTATTTTATTTTTAAATCAATTTTATATAGCACACACCTTTGGTCTTCACTTTGCTTTACCGATCAGTGGGGACTTAACTAAAAAGGGGTGGTTAATGAAATTCAGTAATCTTTTTAGATACAATTTGATACAAAACAAAACTTCGGTCTTAACTACCGTTTGCGTACAAATTGCAGCTATTAGTTTATTATCTAGTTGTAATGGAAGCAAAATGTCTTTTTCTCAACAAGACGGCCTGCTCTCCGGTAAAGCCGCCAATGAAACCTTACCTGTTGATAGAGGTCCGGCTAGCGAAGTTAAAACTCCTACGACTCCTACGACTCCTACAGTCAGCACTCCGGTGACTGTATCTCAACCAACAACAACTTCAACGACCCCTTCCGTGAGTCAACCACCTAAAGTTGTTTCTTCTACTCCAGTTGTAAGCTCTACTCCAGTTGTAAGCTCTACTCCGGTTGTAGCTGCAACACTTAAATCATGCAATATTAGTGTTGTAAGCTCAGTTGTTAATGGCGCAGAAAAAACTGAAACAATCACACTTAAACACGGGGAAACTAAACAGTTATTCTTAGCTTCCGAAGCTGAAGAGTGTAAATCTGTTACACGCACTTGTAACAATGGAAGTTTAAATGGAAATTCCTCTTATAAACATCTTTATTGTAGTAAGCCGGTTGTTGAGGTTAAGACAACTTCTACGATAAATCTTCAATTTCATTGTTCAACTAATGATTACAAAGACGTTTTACTTGCAATGGCTGAGCCTTTCACTCTTACTGTTACACAAAGTGGTGTAACTTGTCTTGAAGATAAGACTTATTCAAAAAATGACATCAAAAATAAAAAACTCACATTAGATAAATGTAATATTGATCCGTTAAAAGTATACTCTTTAGCTTTAAAAGATGCTCAAGGAAATATGGTACCACGAAATGGAAATAAATTTGTGTTTGATATTAATAAAGCAACTAGCTCTATTGCTGCAAACGGTACAGTTACTAGCCGGAATTATTCTTTTAACACTAAATATCCAAACTACACTACGACTTTAGCCAATCAAGACTTGTGCGATTCTCGCATGTCGCCACTTTTTATCGATTTGCGCGAAGAAGAAAGAACACATGGATTACTTTTATCAGCTCCTTGGAATGGTGTATGGTTTGATATCATGGGTAAGAATGCCCAACCTAAACCTCACTCTCCAATGATGATTTCTTGGATTAAAAATGATCAACATATTGCCTACATAACTTTGCCAAATGCCCAAGGACAGGTTTTAGGAATTGATCAAATGTTCGGTGACAACACTTTTGGTCCTGACCAACAATTTGCAAGAAATGGTTTCCAAGCTTTAGCTAAATATGATTCAAACAATGACAGAGTTATAGATATGGACGATGTTGTTTATGAACAATTAAGATTATGGGTTGATCGTAACGGCGATGGTAAAGCCCAAGCAAGTGAGTTATCTACTCTTCGCCAACATGAAATTGAAGTGATTGACCTTAACTACGATGCTGATTACTTAGAGCGCGATGCTTACGGTAATGAAATTAAATACAAATCAGTAGCCTTACGTAAATCATATAATCCTGAAGATAAACAAAAATTCTTCATGGTGTTTGATATCTGGTTTGAAACAGATCACAATAAAGCGAAAGAATCTGCTCAAAAATTTTACTACGGAAAAAAATAATAGAGACGAAAAAACAAAAAATTAGGTTGAATTAATAAAATTAAATTTAATAAGTGGAGATTAAAATGAGTACTGATAAAAAAACACTAAATAAAAAGCTCGTAACAGTAGTAAGCTTAATAACTCTTGTAAGTGTAACTCTGTTCAGTTTTCAAAACTGCGGTCAAAAACAATCACGCTCTATAGATCAAGCGGCTAAACAAGAGTTTTTAGAAGAAAGAAAAATGTTTAGCGATAAATAATTTTTCAAAAATAAGTAATAAAGTAAAAGGGTGAGTCTTTAACAAGACTCACCCTTTTTTATTTTCGTTTGCGTGATGGCGATAATATATAATTACTAATTATACCCTATTAAAACCAATATTTCACAGCACCGTTAAGAGAAAATGTATCCGCTTCTCCTTCACTCACTATCGCATAACGAGCATTTGCACCGAATGAAATATGTTTGCCGTTTTCCATCTGCATTGGAATATCAAAACCTACTAACGGCGCTACTGCTGCAGCCGTTTTATCAGATAACATCACTGCACCTGCGGCTAAACCTACATAACTTTCTCTTAAAATGATGATATCACCACCAAAATTGTAAGTTCCTTTTACCCAGAGTGTATTACGTTTATCTGTTGTAGTTCCATTCTCTACTCGAGAATGGATAAACTCTGCACCCACCGCATAAGGAATATAAGGTTGATAACCGACATCAATACCTATCTCGCTTCCTGTATTACCACTGCCTTCTGGATTGGTAGCCCCTACCAAGATACCCATATGTGGCTTTAACTCGGTGTTATCTTCTATTGCACGCGGAGTCGGAGTAACTGAACGACCTGTTTGAGTTGCATCTGTAGCTGCATAAGCTGAAGCCGTACCACACACCATCGCTAATACTGCTAATGTACTTTTAAATAATTTCATAATAACCCTCTTTCTTTTTTTTAGCGTCACCTAGTTGAAATAACGTATAACCACGAATCCTTATGCAGCTATTCGTTATGAACTTGTATAAGAGCAATCAGTGTACCAATCTATTTACACCCTAAATCTTGTTTAAAGTCTTCATAAGACCAATTTAACCCCAACTCAAAACCAAAAAGTACTCATCCAAAGAAAAATGCTTAAAATACTCTCTGTTTTTAGAGTCTTCATTAAGCTCATAAAGTGAGTCTTAAATTATGCTCACAGTTGGCTCATTTAGAACTCACTAGACTTTAGACAAATATCTCTTCAATGTTAGATAAAGATTAAGGTGGTATTATGAAAATAGATTATTCAAAACTTCTTGTAGCAGTATCTTTTATTTTAACTGGTTTACTATTACGTGATGGATTAATTAAATTTAGAACATCTGAACGCACGGTCGAGGTTCGCGGACTTTCTGAGAGAATTGTAAAATCCAACCAAGCTCTGTGGCAAATGAGTTTTTCTGTACAAGGCAATGAACTTAAATCACTTAATCAAAATTACAGAACATACCAACAAACTATTATCGATTTTTTAAAAAAATTAAAGTTTCAAGACACTGAAATACAAAAAACATCTGCTACTATTATCGATAATTTTGCTAACAGTTACGGAAATCAACGCCCTGAGTTTAAATACACACTCAAAGGATCGATCACTGTTCTAACAAATCAAGTAGATCTTGTCGCACAATCAGCAGAAAAGACAGATGATCTCTTAAATCTCGGTGTAGCTCTGGAGAGCTCACAAGTTCAATTCTTTTTTACGGATTTAAACAAATTAAAACCTGAGATGATAAAAGAGGCCACTCAAAATGCACGTGATTCAGCACAGAAATTTGCAGATGATTCAACTTCTCATTTAGGTGATATCAAATACGCGTCTCAAGGATTATTTTCAATTGATGATGCTGGTAACACAGAGTACTCAAACAATGCGTCTATAGATAAAAAAATTCGCGTTGTTACACAAATTACATATTTTTTAAAATAAGGATGAAGATTAGATGTTAATCATCTAATCCTATTAAGGTTTTGACTGTATGTTTTCCAGCATGCCAAATTTTAGACAAAGTATGATTTTTCATATCTATTTTTTCTACACTTTTTATTTCTTCAGGCAGAATTTTGTACAAAACTAAAGACTCTAACCGAGCATCAATAGGGTATTTTTTAATTGGCCCTCTCATAGTTTGAAATAATAAAATTTCACTCTGCAAATGAGCATAGGGGGTGTCATATTCTGGTAAATGGAGTAAATCTAACTTAGGTATTTCTAATTTATAAAGATACACACGACCTCCTTTTATTTGTGGGTCAGCAAATTTTTTGGCTACAGCCACAGCTAAATCAGGATATTTTGTTACAGACATAAATGGCGAATTATTCGTACGTCTCATGTGAGATCGAAGCAGTTCCCACGATTGAAGTTCAAGTCTTTCTATGCTTTCAGGGATATACATAGATTCAGTCGATGTAAAGACTTTACCTATAAAACCTTTTTCTGAGATATTTTTAGCTATGGTCTCATTTATGTAAACTGCCCTGTAGACTGTTTCCTTACCCATAAATTGACTTAACATGGCTCTAACTTCCCATGGATCACGCTCTTTACAATCAGAACATTGCTTTAAAAAATGAATAACATCTTTAGCATGATTTAAAACACCATAATCTACCAATAACACTTTAAAATTTTCCGGATAGTTTTCTAATGATTTTAAAATTTTTTCATAATTTGCATGAAAAGTTATATCCTCACGGGGATGGTATCTAGCTGCATTGTTAACATCTAGATTATCGCTGATCGTTTTTAAATACTCAGAGCGAGTAAAGTGTTTATTATTTATGAAAAAATCTCTAATCTGTAAGCTTTTGGATGTTGCAAAGTAATCAGCGCAGCGCAATGTTTCTTTGGATTCCGCAAAAGAGCTTATAAATGTTAATACAAATAGAACAAAAAATATTGTTTCAAAAATATATGAAATTTTATGGTGATATTTTTTAATTGGTTTATATAAATTAATCTTGATCATTAATTTATTGTTTTGCGATTACTATGCCAAATAGAACACTGTTAAATCATCCTTAATGCTTCTCAAGAACTCTTTAATGGGGCTTAAAAATAAAATGTTCACTCTTTTAACACTTAGATAACAAGCAACACCTGTCTCATAGAGATACATCTAATCCTGACATTAAACTATCTTTTATCCGCGTGAATCAATCCATGTGCCACTTGTTCATAAAAAGATTTAGGATTTATCATTTTTCCTACGAAATTTGAAACCATCGAAGCTAGCATTAAATAAATAATAATCTCATGAGAATCTGACATCTCTAATACTAATACAAAGGAAGTAAAAGGTGTTCGCGTAATCCCAGTTAAAAAACCAACCATCCCAACCATGATCATGATTTTAACATTTATAAATTCAAATGACTGAGCTATAAATTGACCAATAGCTGCCCCACTTGAAAGTGCAGGCGCAAATATCCCACCAATAACGCCACCCGAATATGTAAACAAACTTCCCAAAATTCTTCCAACTGTAACCTCTAAAGACACGTGACTTTCAGGATTAGATAACAGATTAACCATTAATGATTTTCCGGAGCCCGTCACTTGTAAACCACACAGCCATATTAAAGCACTGAATAAAAACCCAAACATTAAAGCTATTAAAATTTTCTGTTGAAATTTTTTTTTCATGCGCCATTGATTAATTTTATACAATGACTCTGCAAAAATAGCCCCTAATAACCCTGCTACCAATGCAACCAACACTGTCTGATACAGAACATGCCACGATGGGTGCAAATACTGAGCTGTACCTAGATATAAATAATTTCCTAAAAAAAATTGAGCCAAAACCCCAGCTAAAATTACAGCTTGAAATACAGCCGTGCGAATTGATGAAATATGGGATTTAGACATTTCTTCAATAGCAAAAACAACTCCTCCTAATGGAGTATTAAATGCTGAAGCCAATCCTGCTGCTCCACCAGCTAAAAGCATAGATGAAATATTAGGTTGTGTTAATTTTTTAGGCCA